>JAJYMF010000239.1 GCA_021787175.1 Pseudomonadota bacterium
TCCTGTCGAACAGCGGTGCAATGCGCGACAGCCTACCCGGCCGGAGTGACAGGTTCCGGTCGGCGCGCGCGCGAAGTCATGCCGGCGGCCATGCGGGCGCTGGTCAGGACATCGGGCTGGGCGACTTGGAAGGCCATGGACGGGATTCGGCAAAAGACGTTGCGATGTTGACACGAGCGCGTGCTGCCCTGCAACACACGGCGTCTGACGCGGCCTTGAAAGCAAAAAACGGCGTCCGCGAATGACGCAAAGAACGCAAAGACCCGACTCCAGAGGCGGCCTTCGCGACCCTAGCGGAGGGATGCTCCGGGCGCATGCCGCACCGTACCTCAGTCAGCGGGCGACACGCTGATGCGGATGCGCAGACGTTCGCCGGGATCGTAGTTGAGGCGCGAGACGTAGACGTCGCCGCGATAACGGTACTCGACGTCATAGCCGGCGATGCGGCGCTGCTCGCTGACCTGACCTACCTGCTCGCAGCGGGTCTGGTTCTCCACCTGCTGGCCGCTGGTGGCATTGTTGCCGATGGCACCGCCGATCACCGCGCCGCCGATGGTGGCGGCCGTATTGCCGCGTCCGTGGCCGACCTGATGGCCGAGCGCGCCGCCGATCACCGCACCGAGCAGGGTTCCCGCGGTGCTGCCGCCCGTGTTCTGCACCACTTGGCGGTCGTAGCAGCGCTCGCGCGGCCGGTCAACCTGGACCACGTCATACACCGGATCGACGCGCAGCACGTCGGCCCAGGCGTAGTGGACGTTGTCCTGGCTGGGGCCGCCGTCGCCATAACCGCGGTCCTGCGCGAAGGCCGGTGCGGCCGATGCGGCAACGATCAGCAGCGACAAAAGGATGCGACGCATGGCTAGTCTCCATCGAGGCGGCGGGCACTGGACGTGCGCTCTGACGGCATTTCAGCAAAACGTCGCTGAATCCTGGCTAAGGGTATCGCTCCGGAGCGGCAGAATCCGCCTCGGGCACCACACCGGCCGGTCCGCGATCAGGAAGGAGGAGCGAGCGCCGGCTGTTAGAATCAGGCGCCGCGAGCCTGACCGTGAGCGCCATGCCGATCCGCCTGCACAACAGCCTGACGCGCCGCATCGAGGAGTTTGTTCCGCTCGATCCGCAGCGGGTGACGATGTACGTCTGCGGGCCCACGGTCTACCATTACATCCACATCGGCAACGCGCGCCCGGCCGTGGTCTTCGACCTGCTGGCGCGTCTGCTGCGCCGGCATTACCCGCGGGTGGTCTACGCCCGCAACATCACCGACGTCGACGACAAGATCAATGCCGCCGCGCAGGCCGCCGGGGCGCCGATCGCGGCCGTCACCGACCGCTACGCCGCCGCCTACCGCGAGGACATCGCCCGCCTGGGCGTGGCCGCTCCGGACGTCGAACCCTGCGCGACCGCACATATCGACGCCATCGTGGCGATGTGCCGGAAGCTGATTGCCTCCGGCCACGCCTACGCCGTCGAAGGCCATGTGCTGTTCAACGTGGACAGCTTCGCCGACTACGGCAAGCTCTCCGGCCGCAGCGTCGACGAAATGATTGCCGGCGCGCGCGTCGAGGTGGCCCCATACAAGCGCAACCCCGCCGACTTCGTGCTGTGGAAACCGTCCACGTCGGAACTCCCCGGCTGGGACAGCCCCTGGGGCCGCGGCCGTCCGGGCTGGCACATCGAGTGCTCGGCGATGGCTGAAGCGCATCTCGGCGAGACCATCGATATCCACGCCGGCGGCATCGACCTGCAGTTTCCGCACCACGAGAACGAGATTGCGCAGAGCACCTGCGCGCACGGCGGCAGGGCCTTGGCACGCTACTGGCTGCACAACGGCATGCTGACGCTGGACGGCCGCAAGATGTCGAAGTCGCTGGGCAACACCCTGGTGCTGCACGAGCTGCTCGAGAAGCATCCGCCCGAAGTGCTGCGCTTCCTGCTGCTGAAGGCGCACTACCGCCAGCCGCTGGACTGGTCCGACGCCGCCGTGCAGCAGGCGCGGGCGACGCTGGATGGCTGGTACAGACTGCTGCGGGATCTCGGTGACGTCAACATTCCGACCGACAGGGATCAGCTCATTCAAGAGGCGTGGTTCGTGGATGGCGGTTCAGGAGTCTATGCGGCGCTAGAGCAAGACCTGAATACGCCCGATGCTCTCGTCGAGATTGCCAAAGCTGCGTTTCAAGCCAATCGAGTGAAGCAGGGGCCAATAACCACCCGACGAGAGCAAAAGTTGCGTCTAATGGGTGCGGCGGATGCACTAGGACTTTTACAGCAGGATCCGGAAGCCTGGTTCAAGCAGACGACGCCGGGCACCGAAGTCGATGCGGCGCACATCGAATCGCTGATCGCGCAGCGCAACGCCGCCCGCACCGCGCGCGACTTCGCCCGCGCCGATGCCGTGCGCGCCGAGCTGGCGGCGCTGGGCGTGGCCATCGAGGACGGCCCGCAGGGCACGCGCTGGAAGGTCGCCACGCCATGAACGCCGCCCTGCCCCGCGAAACCAGCGCCCGCGAGGCCGCTGCGGCGATCGTCGAGGAGTTCGGTTTCTTCGGCGACTGGAGTGAGCGCTACCAGTACCTGATCGACCTCGGCAAGAAGCTGCCCGACCTGCCCGACACGGAAAAGATCGCCGCCTACAAGGTCGACGGCTGCCAGTCCAACGTCTGGCTGGTACCGGGCGGCAATGCGGCGAAAATGGAGTTTCGCGCCGTCAGCGATTCCGCCATCGTCTCCGGCCTGATCGCCCTGCTGCTGCGCGTCTACGGTGATCGCCCGGCGCACGAAATCCTCGCCACCGGACCCGACTTCATCGATGCCATCGGCTTGTCGCGGCATCTGTCGCCGACCCGCACCAACGGCCTCGCCGCGATACTGCAGACCATTCGCACCCACGCACAGACCGCACTGGCGCGCTGATCGCCGCTTCACCAGCTCGCTGCCAGGGCACGCGTGCAGATCATGTATCCACTGCCGCCGCGCATCATTGGTTGATCGTGAGCCGATGGCGTCAGGCACTCAAGCCACCACGTCACTCCAAGCACGGTTTGGCTTTGCCGGTGGCGATTTACAATCGAAAGGCCCGATTTTTGGTCGGGCCTCGTTCGTAAACACTTGATTTTGGTGGAGCGGAGGAGGATCGAACTCCCGACCTTCGCATTGCGAACGCGACGCTCTCCCAGCTGAGCTACCGCCCCACACAGGTCGCGCATGATACCGGCGCGGCACCGTTGCGCCAAGTGTCAGCCCGGTGCTGGCATTCGAGCGCGGTCAGTCGAGCGCGGCAAAGCCCGGCACCAACGGCGCACGGCGCGGCTCGATCAGCGCATCGCGCAGCGAGATCAACGCGGCGACTGCAGTGTTGCCCTCGTCGCGCGGCGGCTCGCTGGCCACGCCACGGACGGCCTCGACGCGGATCGTGCGCGTGGCGACACGGTGCACGCTGACGTGATCGCCGGGACCTTCGAGCGTATGGCCGAGCACGTCGAAGCCGGCGGCGGCATTGCCGACGCAGGCGGGGCGAAGACAGTCGCGACCGACGCCATGTCAGTCCGGCAGCAGCGGCGCCAGCCGCGGTTCGAGCAGCGCGCGACGCCAGCCCTGCAGTCGCGCCGGCCACTGCCGGGTTTCCAGATACGACTCCAGCGGACGCCGTGACGCCAGCAGCGACGCCGGCAGGTCTATCTCCAGCGCGAGCGCGTCCACCGCCGCCTTCATTGCCGCCAGGGTGCGCTTGCCGGCGTTGTCGAGCGCGGCCGGAACTGCCGCGGTGGCGGCGACCTCGTCCGCCGTCAGCGGGCGGCGAAGCTGCTCGAGCAGGTCAGCGCGTACCGCACCGCGCAGCGCGCGCTGACCGCGCGTGCGTGCGTGCAGGGCGTCGAGCGTGGCCGGCGGATCGAGCACGAGTTGCGCCGCTTTGGCGTCGTCCAGCAGCCAGCCGCGCGGCGTGTCGAGCGAGCGCGCCGTGCGTTCGCGCCACAGCAGCAGGCACCGCAGCAGCGCTACGCGGTCGCGCGGCCAGTCGGCGGCGCTGCGGACCGCCCGCTGCGGCTGCGGATCGTCCTCGTCGCCGATCCGCGCCAGCAGGCGCGCGCAGTCTTCGGTAAACCAGGCGTCGACGCCGCGTGTCGCCAATCGCGCGCTCAGTTCGGCATGCATCGGCGCCAGATAGGCCACGTCCTGCGCGGCATAGACGCACTGGGCGGCGGTCAGCGGACGCTGCAGCCAGTCCGAGCGCGTTTCGTCCTTGGGCAGGGCCACACCGGTCAGTTCGGCCACCAGCTTCTGGTAGCTGAGGCCGACTCCGAGGCCGGCGTAGGCGGCGGCCAGTTGGGTGTCGAACAGGCGCGCCGGGCCGCGCGGCAGCAGCGGCGCCAGCACTTCGATGTCCTCGCCGGGGCTGTGCATCACGCAGGTGACGGCCGCCGAGTCGAGGTACGCACGCAGCGCCGGGCCGGCGTCGAAGGCCAGCGGATCGAGCAGCGCGCTGCGCCCGCCCGCCGCCAGCTGCACCAGCGCGAGCCGCGCATAAAACGTGTCGCGACGCATGAACTCGGTGTCGAGACCGAGCACCGCTGCCTCCGCACAGGCGTCCAGCCAGCGCTGCAACGACGGCGCGTCGGCGATCCATGTCGCCGCGTCGGAATGGGTCATGCTGATAATCTCCCGCGCCGGCGTTGCTCCGCCGCGCGCGTTTGCCTATGGTGGACGCGCACAATAGCAGCGACCGCCACGAGTCCCGAGCATGCCGAGTTCCGACACCGTCAGCCGCCAGCGCGCCTTCGGCGGCATGCTGGGTATCGTGCTGCTGCTATTCGCGCTGATATACCGCTTCTACCCGGAGCTGCTGTACCTGCATCCCGCCACACCGGTGCGCGTCACCGGCAGTGAGGTGCCGAACGCGGCCACCGGCGCACCGCTCGGATTCGACCGCCGTCCGGACCGCTCCGACAGCAGCCAGATCAATGCCGGGCCGCCGCTGTCGCTGGCGCCGGAGCGGGTGATCGCCGCCGAACGCCTCGCCCAGCTGGGCGGCGCGCAGTCGGGGACCGAGACGCCGCAGATCAAGGCGCTGCTCGACCGCGCCGAAAAGGCGCGCCGCGCCGGCCGCGTCACCGGCGCCGACAGCGCGGCGGCGTATTTCCTCGAAGTGCTCAAGCTGGCCCCGCGCGATGCCACCGCACAGGCGGGTCTGGATGCGCTGGCCGATCGCCTGGCAAGTGACGCCGGAGGCGCCCTCGATGCCGGCGACAGCGACGCCGCGCTGGCCAGCATTAACGCACTGCGCCAGATTCCCGATACGGCTGCCGATGTCGCGCGCCTGCAGCAGCGGCTGGCGCTGCTGCAGAAAGTGCGCCCGCTGCTGGTCGCCGCCGCCGAGCGCAGCAAGCATGGCGACAGCACCACGCCCCCCGGCAGCAGCGCACTCGATCTGTATCGGCAGGTGCTGGCGATCGATCCGCAAAACAGTGTGGCGCGGCGCGGGCTCGAGCGCATCCAGCGCGGCCTGCTGGATCACGCGCTGTCGGCGGTGGCGCAGGATGATTTCGCCGCCGCCGGCAGCGTGCTGGCGCAGGCGGCGGCGATCCTGCCCGGCTCGCAGCAGCTGCAGAATGTGCAGGGCCAGATCGAGGGCATCCGCCAGCAGCGCGCGCAGACCCTGCTGACGCGGGCCGATTCGGCGATCGATGCCGGCAATCCGGCGCTGGCCCAGCAACTCGCACAGCAGGCGCAGGCCATCAGCCCGGATGTGCCGGGACTGGGTGCGATCGCCCAGCGCCTGCGCGACGCGCGCCTGTACGCCAGCTACAAGCCGGGCCAGTTGTTCGCCGACAATTTTCTCGACACCTCGGGCAGCGCACCGGCGATGGTGGTGATCCCCGCCGGCAGCTTCGAGATGGGCGCGCGCGACGGCGGCACCGGGTTCCGCAGCAACGAGGCGCCGCAACACGAGGTCAGCTTCGCCACCGGCTTCGCGCTCAGCCGCAGCGAGATCACCGTGGGCCAATTCCGCCGCTTCGTGCGCGCCACCGGCTATGTCACCGATGCCGAGCGCCTGGGCGGCGCCAATCTCTACGACGACGCCAGCGGACGCATGCACGATGACGCGCATGCCAGCTGGCGCGACGATTACGAGGGCCAGCCCGCGGCGGCCGACCTACCGGTGATCAACGTGTCCTGGAACGACGCCGAAGCCTATGTGCGCTGGCTTTCGCAGGTCACCGGCAAGGCCTATCGCCTGCCCAGCGAGGCCGAATACGAGTACGCGATGCGCGGCGGCACCACGACCGTCTACTGGTGGGGCAACGGCACTCCCGCCACGGTGGTCGAGAATCTGGCCGGCTCGCGCGACCACTCGCCGTCGGGCCGGTCCTGGGCCAATGCCTTCAAGGGCTACGGCGACGGCTACTGGGGGCCGGCGCCGGTGATGCATTTCCAGCCCAATGCGTTCGGCCTGTACGACATCGACGGCAACGTCTCGGAGTGGACCGCGGACTGCTGGCACGAAAACTACGTGCGGGCGCCGCGCGACGGCAGTGCGTGGGTCAACCCCGGCTGCGCTCAGCGCGTCGTCCGCGGCGGCTCGTGGGCCAGTTCGCCGGAGCAGGATCGTTCGGCCTACCGTATCGACGCGTCCGCGGACACGCGCAGCGCACGGGTCGGATTCCGTGTCGCCCGCAAGCTCTGATCGACGGGCCAGCGCCGCGCCGAAATCGCCGGCACCGGAACGGAATCGGGCCGCACCCCGTGCGGCCCGACGATCCCCGCGCGGCGTGGCGTCCTGTCTGCCGCATCCTGCGGCGCGCTGCGCGTGGCCCGGGCAGGATCACGCCGTCACGGCACGGCGTCTGCCGGTCGCGTCCTCCAGAGCTTGTAGTCCGATGCCTACAAGCCGCCGCGGCCGGAAACGAAAAGGCCGCGACGATGCGCGGCCTCCCGATCATACGCAGTAAAGCCTCAGGCCAGGCCGGCCTGCTTCATCACCTCGGCGGCGAAGTCCTCTTCCTTCTTCTCGATGCCCTCGCCGACCGCGAGCCGCTGGAAGCCGATCACCGCGGCACCGGCAGCTTTCATTGCCGCTTCGACGGTCTGCTCGGTGTTCAGCACGTAGGGCTGGCCGTAGAGCGTGTTCTCGTTGACGATCTTGGCGACCTTGCCGGAGATGATCTTCTCAAGAATTTCGGCCGGCTTGGCCTTGTCCTTCTCCGACATCTTGGCCAGCTCGATTTCCTTTTCCTTGGCGACGAACTCGGCCGGCACGTCGGCAGCCTTGTTGTAGGGCGGATTCATCGCCGCGACGTGCATCGCCACGCCGCGAGCCAGCTCCTCGCTGCCGCCCTTCAGTTCGACCAGCACGCCGATGCGCCCGCCGTGCACGTAGGCCGCCACGGTGTTGGTGCTGTCGATGCGCGCCATGCGCCGCACCTGCACGTTCTCGCCGACCTTGGCGATGACCGCGGCGCGGGCTTCCTCGACGCTCTCGCCGGAGGCCAGCTTGACCGACTTCAGCGCCTCGGCATCCGCGGCACCGCTGGTCAGGGCCGCCTTGGCGACGGCTTCGGCGAAGGCGAGGAAGTTGTCGTCCTTGGCAACGAAATCGGTCTCGGAGTTGACCTCGACCAGCACGGCACGTCCGCCCCCGGAGGCGACCACGATGCGGCCCTCGGCGGCGATGCGGCCGGCCTTCTTGTCGGCCTTGGCCAGACCCTGCTTGCGCAGCCACTCGATCGCGGCGTCCATCTCGCCGCCGGTCTCGGTGAGCGCCTTCTTGCACTCCATCATGCCGGCGCCGGAGCGCTCGCGCAGCTCTTTGACCATTGACGCGGAAATCTGCATTGCGTGAATCCTCGTGCGTGGCAGCGCGCCGTGCGACGGCGCGCCGGATGCGGATGCTTACTCGCCCGCTTCGGGGCCCGGGCTGCTGGCGGCGGCCGGAGCCGCCGCATCGCGGCCGTGTCCGCCGCCGGCGCGCGGCGGACGTGCTCCGCGCGGAGCGTCTTTCTTGCCCGGCGCACCGCGGCGCGGCGGCGTCTTGCGGCGCGAGCCCTCCTCGTCCCTGGCGACCGGGTTGCCCTCGGCGTCGAGCTCGACGAACTCGTCACCGTCGCCCTGGGCGGCGGCCGGCGAGGCGGCCTTGCCTTCGAGCACGGCGTCGGCAGCGGCGCGGGCGTAGAGCTGCACGGCGCGGATGGCGTCGTCGTTGCCCGGAATGGCGTAGTCCACCAGCGCCGGGTCGTAGTTGGTGTCGACCACCGCCACCACCGGGATGCCCAGCTTCTTGGCTTCCAGCACGGCGATGTTCTCGTGGCCGATGTCGATCACGAACAGCGCGTCGGGCAGGCGATTCATGTTCTTGATGCCGCCCAGCGACTTCTGCAGCTTGTCGCGCTCGCGGCGACGCGCCAGCACCTCGTGCTTGACCAGTTTTTCGAAGCTGCCGTCGGTCTCCGCGGCCTCGAGTTCCTTCAGGCGCGACACCGACTGCTTGACGGTGCGGAAGTTGGTGAGCATGCCGCCCAGCCAGCGCTGCGAGACGTAGGGCATGCCGCAGCGCTGCGCCTCGGCCTCGATCGCTTCGCGTGCCGAACGCTTGGTGCCGACGAACAGCACCGAACCGCGCTTCTGCGCCAGGCCGGAAAGATAGTTCATGGCGTCGCCGAACAGCGGCAGCGTCTTTTCCAGATTGATGATGTGAATCCTGCCGCGCGCGCCGAAGATGTAAGGCGCCATCTTCGGGTTCCAGTAACGGGTCTGGTGACCGAAATGGACGCCCGCTTCGAGCATCTGACGCATGGTGACCTGAGGCATGGTGGACTCCTTGCTGGACCCTTGGGGTCCGGGGGGTTGGGACCTCCACGCATCCCCGTCGCCGACCCCGCCGCGCGATCCGAATGCAGCACTCGCCGGGCGAGGGGCTGCGAACCGGAACGGCGGCAAGGCACCCCGGAAACGGTGCCGATGCGTGTGCGGATTGGGGCGGGATGCCCCCGCGATGGTGCCGCGGCGCGGTTACAATCGCGTGTGTTCTGCGACGACAGACACCAGCCTGCCCTCGCAAATCCTTGAAATGATAGCTCGCCGGACCCAGTCCGGACAAGCTGCCCCAGCGGAATCGCCCCATGCCCGTGACCGTCAAGACCGCCGAAGAGATCGAGAAGATGCGCACCGCCGGACGCCTCGCCGCCGAGGTGCTGGCGCTGCTGGTGCCGCACGTGCGCGCCGGCGTGACTACCGAGGAACTCGACCGCATCGCCCACGACCATATCGTCAACGTGCAGGGCGCGGTACCGGCCAACGTCGGCTACCGCGGTTTCCCCAAGACCCTGTGCACCTCGGTCAATCACGTCATCTGCCACGGCATCCCCAGCCCCGGCAAGACGCTCAGGGACGGCGACATCGTCAACATCGACGTCACCGTGATCAAGGACGGCTTCCACGGCGACACCAGCCGCATGTATTGCGTCGGCCAGCCGCCGACCCTGGCGCGGCGGCTGATGGACAACGCCTACGAGGCGATGATGCTGGGCATCGCCGAAGTGCGCCCGGGCGCGACCCTGGGCGACATCGGCCACGCCATCCAGAAGCACGCCGAGGGCGCCGGCTTCTCGGTGGTGCGCGAGTACTGCGGCCACGGCATCGGCCGCGTCTATCACGAAGACCCGCAGGTGCTGCACTACGGCAAGCCCGGCACCGGCTTGCGCCTCGAAACGGGCATGGTGTTCACGGTCGAGCCGATGATCAATGCCGGCAAACCGCACACGCGCCTGCTGCCCGACGGTTGGACGGTGGTGACCAAGGACCACTCGCTGTCGGCACAGTGGGAGCACACCGTGGCGGTCACCGACACCGGCTTCGAGATCCTCACGCCCTGGCCCGACGCGGCCTGACGGCGATGGACCCCGCGGCACGCGCGACGCTGCCGCCGCTGCCGCGCCTGCCGGCCGCGGTTCCGCGCTCGGGCGTCTCGGCGGAGGCGCGACTCGCCCTGCGCCAGCTGCTCGCCGACGACGCGCGCGCTCTGGCGGCGTGCCTTGATCATGGCGCTGATGCCACGGCATTGGCGGCACGCCGCGCCCAGCTGATCGAACAGGTGGTCGCGCACGCGTGGACCGCCTGTCTCGGCGAGCCTGCCTCGCTGGCGCTGTATGCGGTCGGCGGCTTGGGCCGCGGCCTGCTGTTTCCCCACTCCGACGTGGATCTGCTGGCGCTGGCCGGCGATGGCGTCGCGGTTCATGCGCGCGGTATCGAGGCGCTGATCGCCTGCCTGTGGGACATCGGCCTCAAGCCCGGCCACGCCCTGCGCGATCCGGACCAGTGCCGCGCGCTGGCGGCCGCCGACGTCAGCGTGTACACCAGCCTGCTGGACGCGCGCCGCATCGCCGGCGACTCCGCTCTCGATGCCCTCCTGCGGACCCTGCGCGACGATCCCGGGCTGTGGCCGCCCGCCGCCTATCTCGCCGCCAAGCGCGCCGAGCAGGCCGCCCGCCACGCGCGCCGCGGCGACACCGTGCAGAACCTCGAGCCCGATCTGAAGGACGGCCCGGGCGGGCTGCGCACGCTGGACCTGCTGCGCTGGCTGGGCGGGCGCATCGCCGGTGCGCCGGATTTTGCCGCGCTGATCGCGGCGGGCCTGCTCGATCCGGCCGAAGGCGCGGCACTGGAAGCGGCCGAGACCGTCCTTCGCCGCTACCGCACCGCACTGCATCTCGCCGCCGGCCGCGCCGAGGAGCGCCTGCTGTTCGATCATCAGCGCGCGCTGGCGGAACGGCTCGGCTTTCGCGAGGAGCATGCCGGCAACCTCGCCGTCGAGCAGTTCATGCAGGCCTACTACCGCGCTGCCGGCAGCATCGAGCGGCTGGGTGCGCAGATCGTCGAACGCCTTGCCGAACTTCTGCATCCGCTGCCACCGCCGCAGCCGGTGGACGCCGAGTTCCAGCGCCGCGGCACGCGTCTCGAGCCGCACGACCCGGCGCTGTTCCAACGCGATCCGGCGGCGCTGGTGCGTCTGTTCACGGTCGCGACCGAACACAAGGACATTGATGGCTGCAGCGCGGATGCCATGCGCGCCGTGCAGCGCGCGCTGGCGGCTCACGGCGCCGCGCTGGCCACGCATGCCGGAGCGCTGGCGGCGTTCCGCGCCCTGCTGGCGCGCGGCGCGGCCGCCGTGCCGGCACTGGTCGAGATGAACCGCCAGCGCGTGCTCGGCGCCCTGCTGCCGGCGTTCGCACGCGTGGCCGGACGCATGCAGTACGACCTGTTCCACGTCTATACCGTGGACGAGCACACGCTGCGCGTGCTGCGCAATCTCGCGCGCTTCGCCGAAGCGGATGCGCGCGCCGAGTTTCCGCTGGCCTGCGAGCGCTATGCCGCGCTGGAGCGCGCGGATCTGCTGCTGCTCGCGGCGCTGTTCCACGACATCGCCAAGGGCCGCGGCGGCGATCACAGCGAACTGGGCGCCGACGAAGTGCGCGCCTTCGGTGCGCGCATGGGCCTGGCCGCCGCCGACGTCGAACGTGTCGCCTGGCTGGTGCGGCATCACCTGCTGCTCAGCGTGACCGCGCAGCGCCAGGACATCGGCGATCCCGAGGTGGTGCGCCGCTTCGCCGCACAGGTCGGCGACGTCGAGCGCCTGGACGACCTCTATCTGCTGACGATCGCCGACATCATCGGCACCAGCCCGAAGCTGTGGAACGCCTGGAAGGACCGCCTGCTGGCCGATCTCTACCTCGCCGCGCGTTATCGGCTGCTCGGCGACACGGCCGACCCCGTCGACGACGACGCCAACGTGCGCGACGCGCAAGCGCAAGCGCGCACGCTGCTGACCGCCGCGGGCATCGCCGATGCCGCCATCGCCGGCGCCTGGGCGCAGTGGCCGCCGGCGAGCTTTCTGCGCCAGCGACCGGAACAGATCGCCTGGCAGACGCAGGCGCTGCTGCACGCCGGCGGCACGCTGCCGGTAGTGGCCGTGCTGCCGCACTCGGTACGCGGCGCCAGCGAAGCCTTCGTCTGCGCATCCGATCGCGACGGTCTGTTCGCGGCGATCACCGCCACCTTCGAGCGCCTGCGCTTCGGCGTGCAGGCAGCGCGCGTGCTGGGCACCCGCGACGGGCTGGCCCTGGACAGCTTTCTGCTGCTCGACGCCGACACCCAGGCGGCGGCCAGCCCCGAGCGCGCCGAGGAGCTGCACCGCCGGCTGCTGGCGGCGCTCGCCGACCCCCTGCGGGTGCGCCCGCCGCGACATGCGCCGCAGCGGCGACTGCGCCACTTTCAGCGCGCGCCGCGAATCGAGTTCGGCCAGAACGCAAATGGCCGCACGCAGCTGGCGCTGGTGTGCACCGACCGCCCGGGCCTGCTGGCGGACATCGCCCAGGCCTTCCGCGCCGCCGGGGTGCGCGTGCATGATGCGCGCATCGCCACGTTCGGCGAGCGCGCGGAAGATTTCTTCGAACTGACCGACGACGCTGACCGTGCCCTCGACGACGCGCGGCAGCAGGCGTTGAATGCAGCGCTGCACGAACGCCTCGATCCATACACCGCACCGACCCCGAGCTCTCGCCATGCCCACGACTGAAACCCTGATCCGCAGCGCGTGGCAGCAACGCGACACGCTCACGCCGCAGCAGATGGCCGACGAGATACGCCCGGCCGTGGAGCGTGTACTCGATCGCCTCGAACGCGGCGAGCTGCGCGTCGCCGAACCCGACCGCGACGGCGGCTGGCACGTGCACGAGTGGCTGAAGATGGCGGTGCTGCTGTACTTCCGCAGCGGTTCCAGCACCCTGATGGACGGCGGCGCGATGGCCGCGTTCGACAAGGTGTCGCTGCGCTTCGCCGACGCCGACGAGACGACGTTCCGCGAGCTCGGCGCGCGCATCGTGCCCGGCGCGCTGGTGCGCCGCGGTGCGCACATCGGCCGCGACGCGGTGCTGATGCCGAGCTACGTCAACATCGGCGCTTACGTCGGGCCGGGAACGATGGTCGACACCTGGGCCACCGTCGGCTCCTGCGCAC
>JAJYMF010000243.1 GCA_021787175.1 Pseudomonadota bacterium
CGGCCCATCCCGGGTCTGGAAGCTGACCGACGTGCGCGGGCATCTGCCGGATCTGCAGTTCAGTCTGACCGACGACGCCGGCAAAGCCGTCGACGCCTCCGCCTTCCGCGGCAAGCTGGTGCTGCTGTATTTCGGCTACACCCACTGCCCCGACGTCTGCCCGCTGACGCTGACGCACCTGCACGTCCTGATGCAGCGGCTGGGGCCGCTGGCCGACCGCACGCGCGTGCTGTTCGTCAGCGTCGATCCGGCGCGCGACACGCCGGCGGTACTGCACGCCTACGTCAACGCCTTCGATCCGCACGTCACCGGACTGACCGGCACGCCGGCGCAGATCGAGGCGCTGGCCAGGCGCTACCGCGTCGCCTACAACCGCGGGCCCGCCCTGCCCGGCGGCGGTTACGAGGTGGCGCACAGCGCCGGCATCTACATCTTCGACGACCGCGGCCGCGCGCGCCTGCTGGCGACCGACGCCGATCCGATCAGCGCGATCGAGCACGATGTCCGTGTATTGCTGGGAGCCTCGCCTTGAATCGCCCGAGCCGAGTCATGCTGGCGCTCGCCGCTGCCTTGCTGGCCGTGCCCGCGTTCGCCGCCGGCATCGCCGTGCAGCAGCCCTGGGTGCGCTGGCTGCCCGTCGGCCTGCCGGCCGCCGGCTACGCCACCCTGGTCAACGCCGGCGACACGCCGGTGTCGCTGGTCGGCGTCAGCAGCCCCGACTACGGCATGGTGATGATCCACCGCTCGCTCGACCGCGGCGGCATGGAGCGCATGGTGATGGTGAACTCGATCCCGGTGCCGCCGCACGGACGCGCCGTGCTGGCCCCGGGCGGCTATCACCTGATGCTGATGCAGCCGCGGCACGCGATCCGCCCGGGCATGCGGGTGTCGGTGCGCTTCGAGTTTTCGGACGGTTCGACGATCGACGTGGCGATGCCGGTGCGTCCGGCTAACGCCCCGGATTGAGCGCGGCGCGGCGCCGCTGCGGCAGCCGGCCGCGCTGCGACAGGGCGATCCAGTGGCGCAGCGCCAGCAGCGCGGCGATCACGCTCATCATCGACGCCGGAATCCACGTCACCAGGCCGCCGAGCAGCTGGTCGGTGGCCGGGCTGATGCCGCCCATCGCGCGCCCGCACAGGCTGTAGAGCGGAAACAGGTCGTGCTGGGTGAAGCTGATGTAGGCGCCGAGCGCGATCTGCGGCGGCATCACCGCCAGCGCCAGCAGCACGCGCACGCCGGGCGCCAGTCGCGCCGGCGGCCGCGGCCGCGGATCCAGGATCAGCCACCAGAACAGCAGGCCGTCGACGGCCATGCTGGTGTTCATCACCCGGTACAGGCGCGCATCGAGCATGGCGTCGAAGTGCACCGCCGGCCACAGCCACAAATAGATCAGGCCGACGAACAGCACGCCGGCGACCACCGGGTTGAGCAGCACGTCCAGGGTCCGGCGCACCGGCGCCGTGCGCAGCAGCGGATTGAGTCCTCGCGTGCGCCAGCGCAGCGGCAGGCCGCGACGCAGGGTGGCGCCGGGATAGGCCAGCGCGATCAGGAACGGCCCCAGATGATGCAGCCCCAGATGCTGCAGGCGATGGATGAAGAACTCGTGCTCGGCGTAGTAGTCGAGCTGCGACTGCAGGCCGACGTAGAGCACCGCGAAGCCCAGCCAGAACGCGAGCTGCCGCGGCCACGGCGCGGTCAGCGGCGAGCGCAGGCTGCCGCGCAGATACAACATACCCACCGCGGCAAACGCGAGCAGCGTCAGCGGCGAGGGTTCCCAGGGAATCAGCCAGTGCAGCAGGGCCATGGCAGCAGGCAGTCTCGACAACGCGACGGCCTCAGCCGACGCGCTGATACACCATCAGCGGCTGCAGCGCGGGCGCCAGCAGCCAGTGGTCGGCCAGCAGGAAGCCGAACAGCGCCATCAGGTACAGGATCGAATAATTGAACACGCGCATCGCGTAGAACTCGTCCGGCGGCCGCAGCAGGCGCACCGCGCAGTAGAGAAAGCCGATGTCCAGCACCAGCACGCCGCCCAGATAGAACAGCCCGCTCATGCCGGTGAGATAGGGCAGGACCGTCACCAGCGTCAGCAGCACGGTGTAGAACAGCACGTGCCAGCGCGTGTACTCGACGCCGTGGGTCACCGGCAGCATCGGCACCTGCGCCAGCGCGTAGTCCTCGCGACGGAAGATCGCCAGTGCCCAGAAATGCGGCGGCGTCCAGACGAAGATGATCAGCACCAGCAGCAGCGCGTGCGGGTCGAGAGTGCCGGTCACCGCGGCCCAGCCCAGCGCCGGCGGTGCCGCGCCGGCGATGCCGCCGATCACGATGTTCTGCGGCGTGGCGCGCTTGAGATAGGCGGTGTAGATCACCGCATAGCCGATCAGCGAGGCGAAGGTCAGGGCCGCCGTCAGCGCGTTGACCAGCAGCACCAGCACCAGCATCGCCGCGAGCGCGAGCACCAGCGCGAACCCCAGCACCTGGCGCGAGTTGAGCGTGCCGGTGGCCAGCGGACGCCGCGCGGTGCGCGCCATCAGCCGGTCGATGCGCTGGTCGATCAGCTGGTTCAGCGCCGCCGCCGCCGCCGAGGCCAGCCAGATCCCCAGCGTGCCGAACACCAGCACGCGCCACGGCGGCAGGCCCGGCACCGCGAGGAACATGCCGATCACCGCGGTGAACACCAGCAGCGCGACGACGCGCGGCTTGGTCAGCTGCCAGTACTCGCGGGCGATCGTCATCGTCGGGATTCGCCGCCAAGCCACGACGCGCTCACGGCGCGGTCGCCACGCGCTGCGTGCGCGCCAGCAGCGCCACCAGGGTGAACAGCAGCAACGCGGCGACGGCGTTGTGCGCGGTCGCCACCGGCAGCGGCAGGCCCAGCATCACGTTGCCGATGCCCAGCGCGACCTGCGCCGCCAGCGCCAGCAGCAGCAGCGCGGCGTGGCCGCCGAAACCGTCGCGGCGCATGCGCCAGGCCAGCCACAGCAGGTACAGCGACACCACCAGCGCGCCGACGCGGTGCGCCACCTGGATCGCCGCGCGCGCGGCCGCGTCCAGCACGCCGCCCTCGTAGTTGACGCCGATGTCGCGCCAGAGCACGAAGCCCTGGTGGAAATCCATCGTCGGCCACCACGCGCCCTGGCACTGCGGGAAATCGGCGCCGCAGGCGAGCGCGGCGTAGTTGGAGCTGGTCCAGCCGCCGAGCGCGATCTGCCCGGCCAGCAGCACCAGCGCCAGGACCGCCCACGGCTTGAGCTCGACCCGTCGGGGATCGTCCCCGCCGACGCCCGACAGCTTCAGTGCCACGTACGACAGCAGCGCGAACAGGGTCAGCCCGCCCAGCAGATGGCCCATCACCACCGCCGGTTTCAGCAACAGGGTCACCGTCCACATCCCGAGCATGGCCTGGAACACCACCACCGCGAAGGCCAGCACCGCCACCCGCCACGCCGGCGCGCGCGGCAGCCGCAACGCGGTGAGCAACGGCAGGCCAATCGCGATCACCGACAGCAGGCTGGAGAACACGCGCTCGCCGTTGACGTACAGCAGCACGCCGGCAGCGGCAGCCACCGCCGCAACGATCACCGCCAGCCGTGCCCGCGGGCGCCGCCAGACCGCACTCAGCGCCAGCGCCAGCACCAGGGTGCCCAGCCCCGACGCCAGCATGCGATGGAACTGTTCGCGCCAGGCCTTGTGCACCTCGACCGGACGATCCGGAAAGGCGGCGTTGGCGGCGGCGATCGCTGCGTGATGATCGGGCCAGGTAATGCGGCCGTAGCAGGTCGGCCAGTCCGGACACGACAGGCCGGCATTGGACAGGCGCACGAAAGCGCCGAACACGATCACGCCGAGCGCGAAGGCGGCGGCAAACCAGGCCAGGCGGGCGGCGGGAGCAATCGAACGCGACATCAGCGGAACGCCTTCTGCAGATCCTTGTTGAGTCCGCGCGGAGCAAAGCCCGCCGGATACCAGGTCAGCACCACGCCGCCCGGCTGCACCAGCAGCACGGCCAGGCTGTCGGGCACGGCGGGGCGGAAACGCGCCAGTGCGCCGCGTTCGTCGCGGCCGATCTGCCAGGCGCGGATCACCGGCGCGGCGTCCGCGGCGGCGGGCGGCATGCCGAGATAGAGCAGGCGCAGCTTCGACTGATTGCCGTTGAGTCCGATCTGCGCGCGGTGCAGCAGATCGAGCTGGCCGACGCAGCGATCGACGCAGCCCGGCCCCGGCAGCGCCACCAGTGTCCACAGCGGCGTGGACGCTTTCCACGCATACAGGGTGCCGTTCGCCAGCGTGACCGGCGCGTCGGCGGCCGTCAGCGTCAGCTGCGGATCGACCGGACGGCCGTAGCTGCGCGTACCCGGCAGCCAGCCCAGCGCGCCCAGCGCCACCGCGATCAGCATCGGCGCCACGAAGGCCAGCACCACCAGCAGCAGCTGGCGGCGGCCGCGGTCGGGTGTTGCAAGGTCAGGCTGCATCCGAGTCGTCGCCTTTGCGATGCATCACGAAGAAAATCACCAGCGCCGCCGCCGCGAACGAGAACCACTGGAAGGCATAGGCCTGATGGCGGGCCGGCGGCATGAAGGTGGGCGTCCATACGCGCAGGTAGACCTGCGCCGGATCGGGATCGCTGAGCAGCACGCCGGGGTCCACGCCGACGCCGAGATCGGCGGCCACCTGGCGCAGATCGAGGTAGGTCGTCAGCTTGGGCCAGCGGTTTTGCTGTTCGAGCTGGTTGCCGCCCATCTTGAAGCCGGGCAGCGGCGGCGGCGCGTAAAGGCCGGCCAGACGCTGCGGACCGACGGGGATCGGCGGCAGGCCCGGAATGCGCTGCTGCGGCCCCTGGCGCGGCAGGAAGCCCATATCGACCAGCAGCACGCGGTCGCGGCCCGCCGGCTTGAACGGCAGGAACACATCGACGCCGTCGAGGCCGTGCACGGCCTGGTCGTCGAGCACGTAGCTGCGCCCCGGCACGAAGGCGCCGCGCACTTCGACATGGCGGTAGTGATCGTGCGGCACGCGCCCGGCGACCTCGGCAAACGGCACGAGCGGCGCGCTGCCTGCGTGGCTGAAGGCCGCCAGCAGCTGCTCCTTGTAAGCGGCGCGATGCAGCTGCCAGACGCCCAGGCGCACGAACAGCGCCACGCCGGCCAGCGTCAACAGCACCGCGAACCACGACGGCCGCCGCAAGCGCATCACCGCGGCGCCACCTCGTCGCGGCTTATACTCGGGGCCGTTGCAGACCGGACGCAGAGGCTCATGGCCACTCTCTTCAAAGCCTTGTTGATCGTGGTGCTGCTGGCCGCGCTGTTCAGCCTCGGCCAGGCGCTGTTTTTCATGATGACCGACCGCGGCAGCAGCAGCCGCACCGCCTGGGCGCTGACCCGCCGCATCGGCTTTTCGGTGCTGCTGATCGTGCTGGTGATCATCGGCATCGCCACCGGCCTGCTGCATCCGCACAACGTCGGCGGCTGACGCCGGTCCCGCCGCGCGGCGGGTCGCAAGCTTCCTCGCCTCTTGCAGCAACACCGGGACCGGCGGCGCGCCGGCTCCGGTGCGCTACGTGCGCGCCTGGCGCGCGGTCATGCTCAGAGCACGTACACGAACAGGAACAGCATCACCCAGACGATGTCCACGAAGTGCCAGTACCAGGCCACCGCCTCGAAGCCGAAGTGGCTGTCCTTGGAGAAGTCGCCCTTGGCGCAGCGCAGCCAGATCACGATCAGCATGATCGTGCCCAGCGTCACGTGCAGGCCGTGGAAGCCGGTCAGCATGAAGAAGGTCGAGCCGTAGATGCCGCTGTGCAGAGTCAGGTTGAGGTGGGTGTAGGCCTCGATGTACTCGTGCGCCTGGAACCAAAGGAAGCTCACGCCGAGCAGGATGGTGAACCCCAGGAACACCAGCAGCTGCTTGCGGTAGCCGGCCTTCAGCGCATGGTGGGCCACGGTGATGGTGACGCCCGACGACAGCAGGATCAGCGTGTTGAGCAGCGGCACGCCCCAGGCCGGAATGGTGTGGAAGGCGCCGCCGATGTCCAGCGGACCGTTGGTCGGCCAGGCGGCGGTGTAGCCGCGCCACAGGTAGTAGTTGGTGATCGCGCCGTGGCCCTCGCCGCCCAGCCACGGCACCGACAACCCGCGGGTATAGAACAGCGCGCCGAAGAACGCGGCGAAGAACATCACCTCGGAAAAGATGAACCACATCATGCCCAGGCGGAACGACAGGTCCACCTGCTTGTTGTAGGTGCCGCCGTTGGACTCGCGGATCACGGTACCGAACCAGCCGAACAGCATGGTCAGGATGATCGCCGCGCCGATGGCGATCGAGATGTGCCCCTCCAGCTCGTTGCCGTTGATCCAGTGCGCCGCGCCCCACATGAAGGCGAACATGCCGACCGCACCGACGATCGGCCACTTGCTGCCGTGCGGTACGTAATAGGCGCCTTGCTGCTGTGCCATGGTCATCATCCCCGTGTGGGTCAGCCCGCCGGAGCCGCCGCGACCGTCGCGACGCCCGCGGCGAGCGGGTTCTCGTAGAAAGTGTAAGCCAAGGTGATCGTGGATATGGAGCGGGGCAGCCGCGGATCGACCACGAAGCGCACCGGCATGCGCCGGCTCTCGCCGGCCTTGAGTGTCTGGTCGGTGAAACAGAAGCATTCGACCTTGTTGAAATACAGCGACGCCCGATTAGGCGCGACGCTGGGCACCGCGTGACCGGTCAGCGACTGCGCGGCGGAATTGACGGCGCTGAACCAGGCCATGCTCATCTCGCCGGGATGCACCCGCACCTGCGCCTGCTCCGGCGCGAACTGCCACGGCAGCCCGCTGTGGACGTTGCCCATGAACTGCACGGTCACCGTGCGCGAACGGTCCACGACCGTAACCGCCGCCGCGCTCGGCGCGTCGTCCACCCGGATGCCCAGCACGTGCGTGCAGACCAGGCGGTACAGCGGAACCATCGCGAAGCCAAACAGGAACATCACGGCGCAGACCACCATCGCCAGCGCCAGCACACGCCGCGGGCCGCCGCGAGCGATGTGCGGCTTCACTTCCATACCGTCATGCGCAACATGAACACGACGTAGAACGCCAGCGCCACCGCACCAAAGATCAGCGCGGTGCGGCGCGCGGCGCGATGGCGGGCGTCCGGCTTGGGGGAGGTTTCGCGGCTCATCGGCTGGGATCGGGTGCCGGGTCGTGACGACCCGGCGCACGGCCTGTCAGTGGCTGACGTCATCATGCGCGAGCATGCCCGGCATGATCACCGGCGGCACCTCGAAGGTGTGGTGCGGCGCCGGCGAAGGCACCGTCCATTCCAGTCCGCGCGCGCCTTCCCAGACCCGCGCGCTGGCCTTCTGCCTTGCGAAGTACACCGTGTAGACGATGTTGCCGACGAAGATCAGCTGCGACAGGCCGAACCAGAAGCCGCCGATCGAGCTGACCATGTTCCAGTCGGCGAAGGCGACGTTGTAGTCGGGAATGCGGCGCGGCATGCCGGCCAGGCCGAGGAAGTGCTGCGGGAAGAACAGCACGTTGACCGCGATCACGCTGTTCCAGAAATGGATCCGGCCCCAGCGCTCGCTGTACATGTGGCCGGTCCACTTCGGGATCCAGTAGTACACCGCGGCCATGATCGCGAACACCGCGCCGGACACCAGCACGTAGTGGAAGTGTGCGACCACGAAGTAGGTGTTGTGGTACTGGAAGTCGGCCGGCACCAGCGCCAGCATCACGCCGGAAAAACCGCCGATGGTGAACAGGATCACGAACGCCACCGCGAACAGCATCGGCGTCTCGAACGTGATCGAGCCCTTCCACATCGTGGTGACCCAGTTGAACACCTTCACGCCGGTGGGCACCGAGATCAGCATGGTCGCGTACATGAAGAACAGCAGGCCGCCCAGGGGCAGGCCGACGGTGAACATGTGGTGCGCCCAGACGATGAACGACAGGAACGCGATCGAGGCGGTGGCGTAGACCATCGGCTTGTAGCCGAACAGCGGCTTGCGCGAGAAGGTGGGGATGATCTCCGAGATGATCCCGAACGCCGGCAGGATCATGATGTACACCTCGGGATGCCCGAAGAACCAGAAGATGTGCTGGTAGAGCAGCGGATCGCCGCCGCCGGCGGCGTTGAAGAAGCTGGTGCCGAAGAACTTGTCGGTCAGCAGCATGGTCACCGCGCCGGCCAGCACCGGCATCACCGCGATCAGAAGGAACGCGGTGATCAGCCAGGTCCACACGAACAGCGGCATCTTCAGCAGGTCCATCCCCGGCGCGCGCAGGTTGAGGATGGTCGCGATGATGTTGATCGCGCCCATGATCGAGCTGATGCCCATCAAGTGGATGGCGAAGATGGTGAACGCCAGCGACTCGCCGCTTTGCAGCACCAGCGGCGGATACATCACCCAGCCCGCGGCGGGCGCGCCGCCGGGCATGAACAGGGTGGACAGCAGCAGCACGAACGCGAACGGCAGGATCCAGAACGACCAGTTGTTCAGCCGCGGCAGCGCCATGTCCGGCGCGCCCACCATCAGCGGGATCATCCAGTTGGCCAGGCCGACGAACGCCGGCATCACCGCGCCGAAGATCATCACCAGCGCGTGCATCGTGGTCATTTCGTTGAAGAAGTACGGCTGCACCAGCTGCAGGCCGGGCTCGAACAGCTCGGCGCGGATGATCATCGCCATCGACCCGCCGATGAAGAACATGATCAGCGAGAACACCAGGTATAGCGTGCCGATGTCCTTGTGATTGGTGGTGAACAGCCAGCGCTGCGCGAAGCTCGGCTTGGCGTCGTGGTCGTCGTGGGTGGCTGCGTGGGTCGCCATGCGTGCTGCCTCTCGGTGAACTCGGTCAGCCCCGGGGGGCCGGGGCGGGAACGGGGGTGAGCTGCGCGGTGCGCGCGATGGTGCCGAGCCGGGCGCGCGATTCCTGCGCCGCCAGCCAGCCCCGGAACGCGGCCGGCGCCACCGCCTTGATCACGATCGGCATGTAGGCGTGGTCCTGGCCGCACAGCTGCGCGCACTGGCCGCGGTAGGTGCCGGGCGTGTCGATCTCGCCCCACATGTCGTGGATCAGGCCCGGTACGGCGTCGGCCTGCCAGCCCAGCGCGGGCACCCACCAGCCGTGGATGACGTCGTCGGCGGTGATCACGAAACGGATCTTGGTGTTCGTCGGCACCACCAGCGGCTCGTTGACGTTGAGCAGATAATCGTCGTAGCCGGTCTTCGACTTGATCGCGTCGGGACTGATGCCGGAATCGAGCTGGCGCGCCACGTCGCTGGCGGACGCCAGCTTGGAGATGAAGCCGACGCGGTCGACCGGGCGGCCCTGGTAGTCGACGTAGTCGTAGCGCCACTTCCACTGGTAGCCGGTGACCTTGATGGTCAGGCCGGCGTCGCCGGTGTTGCTCTCGTTGATCAGGATGCGCGTCGCCGGATAGGCCAGCGCGATCAGGATCAGGACCGGGATGATGGTCCAGATCACCTCGAGTCTGGCGTTGTGGGTCCAGGTTTCGGCGACCGCGCCTTTCGATCGGCGGAAGCGGATCATCGCGATGATCATCGCACCGAACACCACCACGCCGATGCCGACGCAGACCCAGAAGCCGTACATGTGCAGGTCGTAGACCTGGTGCGAGAGCGGCGAGGCGCCCTCGGTCATGTTCAGCTGCCACGGCACCGGATGGCCGCCGGCCGCCGTGGCGCTGCCCGCCGCCAGCACCAGGGCCAGCGCCGCGCCGATCCGTGCCGTCCAACTCATGCTGCCTCGCCTCATCGTCAGTTCCCCGAGGGTTCGTGTTCGCGCCGCGCGGGCTGATGCGCCCGCGCCAGCAAAAGCTCAAGCCGCTGATGCAGCTGCTCGCGCTCCTCGTCGCCGAGAAACGCACCGATTTCGATCTCGCGTCCGTGCGAACCCAGCACCAGCCGGCGATGTCCGTTGCCGGGCTTCCAGCCCAGCCGCACCCAGTACGGCTGGAACCGGGCGCGCTGCTCGCCCGAGGGAAACGCGTGGACCTCCAGCGCGTCCTCGGCACAGCGGATGCGCTCGGCGCGCGCGCCGGCCTTCCACACCGCCGCCAGCGCCAGCGCCAACGCGCCCGACTCGACCAGCGCGAACAGCGCCGCATAGGCGTTGCCGACCATGCCGCTGATCAGCGCCACCAGCATCGACGACCCCGCCAGCACGCCCCACAGCGTCATGATGCCGCGCCGGCTCAGCGATCGGTTGGGCCGGATCCAGAACACCAGCGGCTGGGTCGGTGAGGCGGGGGGCTCGATGGCGATCACGCGGTTTCGTGTCCCTTCAGCTCCGCAAGAATACTTCCCGCCGCGCGTGCGCAGCAAGAATGCCGTCGCGCCGTCCGCCATGATGGCAGTCAAGTTGCATGCTCGGCGGCTGCGGCTGCGGCAACCTGCCGCATGCCCGTAACGTCGTGGTGTGCCGCGAAGCCGGCCTCTACAATGCCCGGCTGCGCACGCCTGCGCCGCCCGACGACCGAACCCGTGACCGCCGACCTGCTCCGCTCCGAACTGCCCGCCCCCGGCGACCCGCTGCGCGCCGCGATCACCGCCGCCTGGCTGCGCGACGAGGACGCTGCGGTCGCCGACCTGCTGCGCGCGGCGCGGCTCGACCCGACCGCGCGCGAGGCGGTACTCGCCCACGCCGCTGCACTGGTCGAGAGCGTGCGTGCCCGCGCCGGCGAGCAGACCGCCGTCGAGTCCTTCATGCGCCAGTACGACCTGTCCAGCGAGGAAGGCGTGCTGCTGATGTGCGTGGCCGAGGCGCTGCTGCGCATCCCCGACGCCGGCACCGCCGACCGTCTGATCCAGGACAAGCTGGGCGAGGCCGACTGGGAAAAGCACCTCGGCAAGAGCGACTCGCTGTTCGTCAATGCCTCCACCTGGGGCCTGATGCTGACCGGGCGGCTGGTGAGCCTGGGCGCGGAGACCGAGCGCGACTTCATGGGCGCGCTCAAGCGGCTGACCGCGCGCGCCGGCGATCCGCTGGTGCGGCTGGCGGTACGCCAGGCGATGCGCATCATGGGCCACCAGTTCGTGATGGGCCGCACGATCGACGAGGCCCTGGACCGCGCCGCCGGCAAGGAGCACCGCGCCTACCGCTATTCCTTCGACATGCTCGGCGAGGCCGCGCTGACCGCGCCCGACGCCGCGCGCTATCTGCAGGCGTACCGGGACGCGATCCTCGCGCTGGGCAAACGCGGCCCGTGGGCCGACGTGCTCGATGCGCCCTCGATCTCGGTCAAGCTGTCGGCGCTGCATCCGCGCTGCGAGGTCGGCCAGCGCGCCCGCGCGCGCGCCGAGCTGACCGCGATGCTGCTGGAACTGGCGCAGCTGGCGATGGCGCAGGGCATCGGCATGACTGTCGATGCCGAAGAGGCCGATCGCCTGGAGCTCTCGCTGGAGATCATCGGCGCGGTGTTCGCGCATCCGTCGCTGGCCGGCTGGAACGGCTTCGGACTCGCCGTGCAGGCCTATCTGAAGCGCGCGCCGTTCGTGATCGACTGGCTGGCCGACAGTGCCCGCCGCGCGGGTCGCCGCTGGTGCGTGCGCCTGGTCAAGGGCGCCTACTGGGACGCCGAGATCAAGCGTGCGCAGGAGCAGGGCCTTGCCGGGTATCCGGTCTACACGCGCAAAGTCAACACCGACGTCGCCTACCTTGCCTGCGCGCGGCGCCTGCTGGACGCCGGCAGCGCGCTGATCTACCCCGCCTTCGCCACCCACAACGCACACACCATCGCGGCGATTCACCATCACGCCGCCGGCCGGCCGTTCGAATTTCAGCGCCTGCACGGCATGGGCGCGGACCTCTACGCCGAGGTGATCGGCGCCGACAAGCTGGGCGTGCCCTGCCGCGTCTATGCGCCGGTCGGCAGCCACGAGGATCTGCTGCCGTACCTGGTGCGCCGGCTGCTGGAGAACGGCGCCAACACCAGCTTCGTCAACCGCATCGTCGATGCGCGCGTGCCGGTGCGCGAGCTCGTCGCCGATCCCTGCGAGACGGCGGCGGCGCATGCGCACAAGGCGCATCCGCGCATCGCGCTGCCGGTCAACCTCTACCTCCCCGTCCGGATCAACTCCATGGGCTTCAACAGCGCCAACGATGACGACCTCAGGGCGATGGCCGCCGCCGCCAACGCGGCGCTGGCCCCGCGCCAGGTAGCGCCGCTGGTCCCCGGAGCGGCTTCGGCCGGTCCCGAGATCGCGGTCAGCGATCCCGCCGACCGCCGCCGCGTGATCGGCCGCTGGCAGGCCGCCGATGCCGCCACCGTCGAGCGCGCGCTGGCTCAGGCGACAGCGGCACGGACCGACTGGGACGCGACCCCCGCCGAGACGCGCGCGCAAATCCTCGAACGCGCCGCCGGCCTGCTCGAGGCACGCCGCGCGGCGTTCATCGCCCTGTGCGTGCGCGAGGCCGGCAAGACGCTGGGCGCCGCCGTCGCCGAGGTGCGCGAGGCGGCCGATTTCCTGCGCTACTACGCGCACGAGGCGCGCCGCCTGTTCGCCGCGCCGACCCCGCTGCCCGGGCCGACCGGCGAGCGCAACGCGCTGGAACTGCACGGCCGCGGCGTGTTCGTCTGCATCAGCCCGTGGAACTTCCCGCTCGCGATCTTCACCGGCCAGGTTGCGGCCGCGCTGGCCGCCGGCAATGCGGTGATCGCCAAGCCCGCGGAGCAGACCACCCTGATCGCGCACGCCATGACCACGCTGATGCACGAGGCCGGCGTGCCGGAAGCGGTGCTGCAGCTGACCCCGGGCGACGGCCCTACCGTCGGCGCGGCGCTGACCCGCGATGCGCGCGTGGCCGGCGTCGCCTTCACCGGCTCGACCGAGACGGCGTGGGCGATCAACCGCAGCCCGGCCGCGCGCAACGCGCCGATCGCCGCGCTGATCGCCGAAACCGGCGGCTAGAATGCGCTGAT
>JAJYMF010000403.1:0-10377 GCA_021787175.1 Pseudomonadota bacterium
CTCGGCGAATACCGGATCGTGCGCGTTCAACTGCACACCGCCGGGGATGCGCGTCACGTACACGGTCTCGCCCTCGCGCACCTGCAGGTGTTCGAGCTCCTCGCGCGGCAGGATCACGCCGTAGGAGTTGCCGATCTTGCGGATCTTGAGTTCGCTCATGATGGTTTCCTCATGGTGGAGTCCTCGGTGATGCACTCCGGCGACGGGCCACTCCCGCTGCACGAAGTTATAACTTTAGTGATAACACTAACGCTTTGCCGGCGCGCGCGCCAGTGCCCACACGTCCACCCGCGCCACGCCGGCACGCTTGAGCACGCGCGCGCATTCCGCCAGCGTCGCGCCGGTGGTCATCACGTCGTCGAGCAGGGCGATATGCGCCGGCAGACCGGCGTCGCGCAGCGGGCGCAGGCGGAACGCACCGCGCACGTTGGCGCGCCGGCGCTTGGCGTCGAGTTCGGTCTGCTGGGCGGTGACGCGCACGCGCTCCAGCACGTCATGGCGCAGCGGAATGCCGAGCGCACTCGCCAGCGGACGCGCCAGTTCCAGCGCCTGGTTGTAGCCGCGCCGGCGCAGGCGGCCACGATGCAGCGGCACCGGCACGATCAGGTCCGGCCGCGCCGGCGGCGGTCCGGAAGCCAGCCACTGCGCGGCCAGCACGCGACCGGCGGCCAGCCCGGCCGCGAACTTGAAGCGGCTCTCCAGCCGATCCAGAGGCCATTCGTAGCGGAACGGCACCCACGCCGTATCCCAGGGCGGCGGCTCGCGCTGGCAGGCGCCGCACAGCGCCGCGGACTGGGCCAGCGGCTCGGCACAGCGCGCGCAGCAGACGGGATTGCGCGGCAGTTCGGCGGCGCAGGCGGCGCACAGGTCGTCTCCGGCCCCCGGCGCGGCGCACAGCAGACAGCGCGGCGGCAGCAGCAGGCGCTGGAAACGGCGTGCGCCGTCAACCAGCAGGGCATGGATTCGGTTGACAGCCATGGGCTCCCCTCCCAGACTCGCCGCCACTCTACCGCGGACGACCGCCATGACCGCCCTGCGCCACGACTGGACGCGCGCCGAGGTGCGCGCGCTGTTCGAGCTGCCGTTCAACGACCTGCTGGCGCGCGCGCACGCCGCGCATCGCGAGCATCACGACCCCAACGCGGTGCAGGTTTCGACCCTGCTGTCGATCAAAACCGGCGGCTGTCCCGAGGATTGCGCCTACTGCCCGCAGGCGGCGCGCTACGACACCGGCGTCGAGGCGCACAAGCTGATGAGCGTCGAGGCGGTGCTGGAGCGCGCGCGCGCGGCCAAGGCCGCCGGCGCCAGCCGTTTCTGCATGGGCGCGGCCTGGCGCGCGCCCAAGGATCGTGAGGTCGCGCAGGTGGCCGAGATCGTCGCCGCGGTGAAGGCGCTGGGCCTGGAGACCTGCGCCACGCTCGGCATGCTCAGCCAGCCGCAGGCCGACACGCTCAAGTCCGCCGGCCTCGACTACTACAACCACAACCTCGACAGCGCGCCGGAGTTCTACGGCGAGATCATCCACACGCGCCAGTACCAGGACCGGCTCGACACCCTGGAGCACGTGCGCGACGCCGGCCTGAAGACCTGCTGCGGCGGCATCGTCGGCATGGGCGAGACGCGCGACCAGCGCGCCGGCCTGCTGCAGACGCTGGCGACCCTGCCCGAGCACCCGCAGTCGGTGCCGATCAACCGCCTGGTGCAGGTCGCCGGCACGCCGCTGGCCGACACCGCCGAACTCGATCCCTTCGAGTTCGTGCGCACCATCGCGGTCGCGCGTCTGCTGATGCCGGCCTCGCTGGTGCGCCTGTCCGCCGGACGCGCCGGGATGAGCGACGAGCTGCAGGCGCTGTGCTTCTTCGCCGGCGCCAACTCGATCTTCTACGGCGAGAAGCTGCTGACCACCGGCAATCCCGACGTCGCCCACGACCAGGCCCTGTTCGCGCGTCTCGGCCTGCATGCGCTGGACGTGGAAGCCGAGCCGGGCACCGCGCACGCGGATCTCGTCGAAGCCGACGCCTGCTGCGGGGACGGCTGCGGCAGCTGCAGTGCCGCGGCCTGAGCTGCTGGCGCGACTCGCCGAGCGGCAGGCCGAACGCGAGCGCGCCGGCCTGCTGCGGCGGCTGCGCGCGGTCGAGCAGGCGCAGGGTCCGCGCGTGCGCGTCGACGGCCGCGAGCTGCTGGCGTTCTGCAGCAACGACTACCTCGGCCTGGCGCAGCATCCGGAGCTGATCCAGGCGCTGCAGCGCGCGGCCGACGACTGCGGTGTCGGCAGCACTGCCGCGCATCTGGTCGTCGGCCATCATCGCGAGCACGCGGCGCTGGAGGAAGCGCTGGCCGACTGGACCGGCCGCGAACGCGCGCTGCTGTTCTCGACCGGCTACGCCGCCAACCTCGGCGCGCAGCAGGCGCTGCTGGGCACGGACGACCTCTGCGTGCAGGACAAGCTCAACCACGCCTGCCTGCTCGACGGCGCGCGGCTGGCCGGCTGCACATTGAAGCGCTACCTGCACGCCGACGTCGCCGGCGCCGCACGCCAGCTGGCGACGGCACCGCAGGCGGCGGCGCTGGTCGCCAGCGACGGCGTGTTCAGCATGGACGGCGACCTCGCGCCGCTGGCCGGACTCGCCGCGCTGTGCGCCCGCGAGGGCGCGACGCTGATGATCGACGACGCCCACGGCCTCGGCGTGCTGGGGCCCCGGGGTGCCGGCAGCGTGGCCGATGCCGGACTGGCGCAGACCGACGTGCCGGTGCTGATGGCGACGCTGGGCAAGGCGCTGGGCTGTGCCGGCGCCTTCGTGGCCGGCCCGGCGGCGTTGATCGACGGCCTGACCCAGTTCGCGCGCAGCTGGGTCTACAGCACCGCGCTGCCGCCCGCGCTGGCCGCGACCGCCCGGGTGGCGGTCGCGCTGGCCCGCCGCAGCGACGATCGCCGCGACCACCTCGCCGTCCTGATCGCGCGCTTCCGCACCGGCGCCGCGCAGCTCGGCCTGCCGCTGGCGGCCTCGACCACGCCGATCCAGCCGCTGCTGCTGGGCGACAGCGCCGCGGCGATGCGGGCGGCGGCGGCGCTGGAGGCGCGCGGACTGCTGGTGACCGCGATCCGTCCGCCGACGGTGCCCGAAGGCACGGCGCGGCTGCGCATCACGCTCAGCGCCGCGCATGGCGAAGCCGACGTCGATCGCCTGCTTGACGCGCTGGCGGAGATCGTGCCGCCGCTGCGGGCTGGCGAGGGCAGCGCGTAATGGCCAGCGCCGATCTTTTCATCGACGTGCGCGGCCGTGGCGCGCAGCCGCTGGTGCTGATCCACGGCTGGGCGATGCACGGCGGCGTGTTCGCGCCGCTGGCCGAGGTGCTGGCCGAACGCTGCACGCTTTACCTCGTCGATCTGCCGGGCCACGGCTGCTCGCGCGCCAGTACCGTTCCGCTCGATCTCGATGCGGTCGTCGCGTCGGTCGCTGCCGTCACGCCGCCGGCGATGTGGCTGGGCTGGTCGCTGGGCGGGCTGGTCGCGCTGCATGCCGCAGCGACGCGACCGGCGCAGGTGCGCGCGCTGGCGATGGTCTGCGCCACGCCGCGTTTCGTCGCCGCACCCGACTGGCCGCACGGCATGGCGCCCGTCAGCTTCGAGGCCTTCGCCGCCGACCTCGACCGCGACTGGCGCGATACGGTCGAGCGCTTTCTCGCGCTCGAGGTGCTGGGCGACGCGCGCGCGCAGGCCGACCTGCGCCGGCTGCGCGCCGATCTGTTCGCGCGCGGCGAACCGGATCCGGTCGCGCTCGCTGCGGGCCTCGCGCTGCTCGAACGCAGCGACCTGCGCCCGCGGCTGCCGCAGCTCGCCGTGCCTAGTGCCTGGATCGCCGGCCGCCGCGATCGCTTGGTGCCGTCGGCGGCGCTGCGCGCCGCGGCGTCCATGTGCCGCGGAAGCTTCATCGAACTCGAACACGCCGCGCACGCGCCGTTTCTCGGCCACGCCGACGCGGTGGCCGCCGCGCTGGCGGCGCTGCTGGACGCCGGCGCATGAGCGCGCGCGACGACTTTCACCTCGACCGCGCGCAGGTGCGCCGCGCCTTCGGCCGCGCGGCTTCGCATTACGAGCAGCACGACGCGCTGCAGCGCGAAGTCGGCGCGCGCCTGCGCGAGCGGCTGCTGATGCTGGACGCGCCGCCCGCGCGCGTGCTCGACGTCGGCGCCGGCACCGGCCTCGGCACCGCCGTGCTGCGCAAGGCGTATCCCAAAGCCGAGATCATCGCGCTGGATCTGGCCCTGCCGATGCTGCGCGCCGCGCGCCGCCACGCCGGCTGGCGGCGGCCGTTCGCGCGCGTCTGCGCCGACGCGCAGGCGCTGCCGCTGCCCGACCGTGCGATCGACCTGCTGCATTCGAATCTGTGCATCCAGTGGATCGACGATCCGGCGCCGCTGTTCGCCGAGTTCGCGCGCGTGCTCAAGCCCGGCGGCCTGCTGCTGCTGTCGAGCTTCGGCCCCGACACATTGAGCGAGCTGCGCGCCGCATGGGCCGCGGCCGACGGCGTGCACGCCCACGTCAGCCGTTTTCTCGACATGCACGACCTCGGCGATGCCGCGCTGGCGGCCGGCCTGCGCGATCCGGTGCTCGACGTCGAACGCCTGACCGTGACCTATGCCGACGTGCCGGCGCTGCTGCACGAGCTGAAAGGTCTCGGCGCCACCAACGCCGACGCCGCGCGCGAGCGCGGACTGACCGGCAAGGCGCGTTACCGGCGCATGCTCGACGCCTACGCATCGCGACGCCGCGACGGCCGCATCGCGTCCACCTGGGAGGTGGTCTATCTGCACGCCTTCGGCGCACCCGAGGGCCAGCCGCGGCGGGCGGGCGGCGGCGAGATCGCGACCTTCTCGGTGGAGCGCCTGCGCGGCTCGCGCCGCGGCTGAAGCCGGCGTCGCCGCCGCATACCCATTCGCGATCAAGATACGAAAATCGCGTAGCCCGGATGCAGCGCAGCGGAATCCGGGAATGATGCTTCAGCGAGCCCCGGATTGCGCCTCTCGCGAGGCTCCATCCGGGCTACTCATCGCATCGATTGAACACCACTGGGTATCACGGCGCGCGCACCACCTGCAGTGTCGGCGCCGGCACTCGCGCCCGCGGCGCAACGGCATCGCGCGCGGCGCGCAGGCGTTCGGCATAGTCGGCGGCCGGCAGCGGCCGTGCGTAGAGGAATCCCTGCGCGACGTCGCAGCCGATCTCGCGCAGCCAGCGCGCCTGGGCCTCCGTCTCCACGCCTTCGGCGACGATCTTCAGGCGCAAGCGTTTGGCCAGGGCCACGATCGCCTCGGTGATGTCGCGGTCGGCCTGGTTGACCAGCGCATCGCGCACGAACGACTGGTCGATCTTGATCGCCTCGATCGGCAGGTGGCGCAAATGGCTGAGGCTGGAATAGCCGGTGCCGAAATCGTCGATCAGCAGCCCGCAGCCCAGCGCACAGATCGCGTGCAGCCGCGCCAGCGTGGCCTGCAGATCGCCCATGGCGACGGATTCGGTGATCTCGAAACGCAGCCGGTCGGCGGGGACCTGATAGGCCTCCAGCTTGTCGCGCAGACCTTCGATGAAACCGGCGTCGCGCAACTCGTAGAGCGACAGGTTGATCGCCACCGGACCCGGATTCAGCCCTTCCGCCAGCCAGCCGCGCAGATACCCGAGCACCTGATCGAGCATCGCCGCGCCGAGCGCGCCGGCCAGCCCGTCGGCTTCGGCCAGCGGCACGAACACCGTCGGCGGAACCTGGCCGCGCTGCGGATGCACCCAGCGCGCCAGCGCCTCGGCACCCACCAGCACGCCGCTGCGCAGGTCCCAGGTCGGCTGGAAATACGCCTGCAGCACGCCGGTGCGAATCGCCTCGCGCAGCTCCAGCGTCAGCGTCAGGCGCTCGCGGGCGTCGCGGTGCATGCCTTTCTCGAACAGCCGGTAGCCGGAATCGCCCTGCTCGCGCGCGGCCTGCATCGCGGCATCGGCGTTGCGCAGCAGGGTTTCGGCGTCATCGCTGCCCGGCGTGGAGACGGCGACGCCGACGCTGGGCTGCAGGCTGACCGGATAGCCCGCCGCGCTGACCGGCTGACGCATCACCGCCAGCACCTGGCGGCACAGCCGCTCCACCTCGGCGGCATCGTGCACACGGTCGATGGCGATGGCGAACTCGTCGCCGCCCAGACGCGCGACCATGCCGGCCTCCGGCACCAGCGCGCGCAGCGACGCGGCGATCGCGCGCAGGGCCTGGTCGCCGGCCTCGTGGCCCAGCCAGTCGTTGACCATCTTGAAGCCCTTGAGCTCGAGCACCAGCAGGGCGATCTTGCGGCGATTGAACTCGGCGTCGGCCAGCGAGCGTTGCAGCCGTTCCAGCAGCAGCGTGCGGTTGGGCAGGCCGGTGAGATCGTCGTGATACATGCGCTCGATCAGCATCTCGCGCGTGCGCGCCAGCGCCAGGTCGCGGTGCTGCACGTCGTGCTCGACGCGCTCGTGCAGCCACGTCGCCGTCAGCACGCCCAGCAGCATCAGCATCGACGCCACGGAGACGCTCACCGCCAGCGTGACGCCGTGCAGGGCGCTGTCTGCCGACAGGCACAGCGCTCCGGCGGCAAAGCCGGCGGCGCTCATGCCGAGATAATGCATGCCGGCCACCACTCCGCCCATCAGCAGCGCGGCGCCCCACTGGCGCAGCCGTCGTCGCGCCGGTCGCGATTCTTCAGCGACACGCAGGCAGACCCACAGCGCCGCCGTTGCTCCGAGCACGGCAAACGCCAGCGACAGCGCCACCCGCCCCGGATGCCAGACGATCGCCGGCTGCATGCGCATCGCCGCCATGCCGGCGTAGTGCATGCCGCCGACGCCGGCGCCCAGCGCCGTTCCGGCCAGCAGCAGGAGTCCGCGGAATGCCGGCCCGCGCGCCAGCAGCCACAGCGCGCCACCGGCGCCAGCGACGATCGGCAGCATCGACAGCAGGGTGGGGCCGATGTCGAAACCCAGCGGCGTACCCAGATGGAAAGCCAGCATGCCGACGAAATGCATGGCCCAGACGCCCCAGCCCATCGCCAGGGCGCCGGCCAGCCACCAGACGCGCAGCGTCCATCCCCGGCTGCGGGCGAGGCGCCCGGTGACGCTGAAGGACACATAGGAGGCGATCACCGCGATCGCCACCGACAGCGCCACCAGCCACGGGTTGTAACTCGGAATCAGTACCATCGCACTCCAGCCGGCTTCCCGGCGCCCGTCCCGCGCGCCGGCATCCCGTGTACTGAAGCAAGCTCCGTGCCCGAATGTGATCGCCGTCACGCTTGTGCGCGGGTCTGGTCACGCCTACCCTGCCGCCAGCCGTCGCGGGGGCGCCGGCGCAACCACTTCCAGGGGAAGCCATGGACACCAACAGCGCGACGATTCGCGAACTCAGCCAGCCGCTGGCCGCCGGCAAGGGCTGGATGAAGTTTCTCGGCGTGATGTACATCATCAGCGGCGTACTGCCGGCGCTGACCATCGTCGGCCTGCTGTGGGCGTGGCTGCCGATCTGGCTGGGCATCGTGCTGATGCAGTCGGCCGGCGCCATCGAGCGCGCGCAGCTCAACGGCGATCAGGGCGCCTTCGCGCTGTCGCTGGACAAGCTGCGGCTGTATTTCGTGATCCTCGGCGTGACGATGATCGTCAGCCTGGCACTGATGGCGGTTTTCATGCTGTTCTTTTTTGGCGTGATGATGGCGGCCATCGGCCACAGGTTCTGAAACCACGACGGCGGCCGTGGACGGGGCCTTAAGATGGGCGCCCCTCCGTGACCGCACCCATGTCCGCACCGGCCTCCCGCCGCGGCGCCCTGCTGGCGCTGGCCGCGCTGACCCTGATCTGGAGCTACAACTGGATCGTGATGAAGCAGGCGCTGGCCTATGCCGGGCCGTTCACGTTCTCGGCATTGCGCTACGTCGGCGGCACCGCGGTGCTGTTCGCGCTGCTGGCGCTGAAGCGCGAGTCGCTGGCACTGCCGCCGTGGCGGCCGACGATCGCGATCGGCCTGGCGCAGACCACCGGCTTCCAGGCGCTGGTGCAATGGGCGCTGGTCCACGGCGGCGCCGGCAAGACCGCGCTGCTGGCCTACACCATGCCGTTCTGGACCGTGCTGCTGGCCTGGCTGCTGCTGCGCGATCGCCCACGGCGCGCGCAGTGGATCAGCATCGCACTGGCCGCGCTCGGCCTGCTGCTGGTGCTGGAACCCTGGCGCGGCGTCGGCGACGCCGGCAGTGCCGCGCTGGCGATCGCCGGCGGGCTGGCCTGGGCAATCGGCACGGTGCTGGCCAAGCGCGTGTTCGACCGCCACGCGATCTCGGCGCTGCGCCTGACCGCCTGGCAGATGCTGGCCGGCACCGTGGCGCTGGTGGTGCTGGCGCTGGTCATCCCCGAACGCGCGGTGGCGTGGACGCCGGGCCTGCTGGCCGCGCTCGCCTACAACGTGCTGCTCGCCTCCGGCATCGGCTGGGCGCTGTGGCTGACCGTAGTGCAGCGGCTGCCGGCGGCGATCGCCGGCCTGACCAGCCTGGCGATCCCGGTCGCCGGCGTGCTGTTCGCCTGGTCCCTGCTGGGCGAGCGCCCCGACATCGCCGAAACAGCCGGCATCGCGGTGATCGCGCTGGCGCTGCTGACCCTGTTGCGCGCGCGGCGCAGCTGAGGCCGCCTTCTCCGCGCGCGTCGATCAGTTCGAAGGTTTCGATGCTCGATTGTAAAGATTGAGCGGATCAGCGGCCTGCGACATCGCGCGCTTGAGTTCAGGCCCACCTCATCACCCCGGCGACACGAAAACGCGAAACGGGCTTCATTCGTTGAGACACTGGCTGATCGGGATGCATGGGCATGGGCGCTCCGGTGCTGGGTGGCGCATCATCCCGCCGCGCCGCAGCGCGCGCAGAAGGCGATGGCGTCGAGATCGACGTTGCCGCCGCTGAGGATCAGGCCGACGCGGCGGCCGGCGAAGCGCTGGCGGTGGCGCAGCACGGCGGCCAGCACGGTGGCGCTGGACGGCTCGACCACCTGCTTGAGGGCCGCCCACAGCCGGCGCATCGCTGCCAGGGTTTCGGCGTCGCTGACCGGCAGCACCTCGACGCCATGCCGGCGCAGCAGGGCAAAATTGGGCGCGCCGATGGCGGCGCGCAGGCCGTCGCAGATCGTGTCAGGCACCACGTCGGTGACGCGCTCGCCGCGCTGCATCGACAGCCAGGCGTCGGCCGCGCCTTCCGGTTCGGCCGCATGAACGTCCATCCGTGGACGCAGCGCATGCGCGGCGATCGCGCTGCCGGCGGCCAGTCCGCCGCCGCCGATCGGCACCACCAGCGCATCGAGATCGGGGGCCTGCGCCAGCAGCTCCAGCGCGGCCGTGCCCTGCCCCGCAATCACGAACGGATCGGCATAGGGATGCACCAGGGTTGCGCCGGTGCTCGCTTGCACGGCGGTCGCCGCGGCCTCGCGCGCGGCCAGCGTCGGCGCACAGCGGTGGACGGTGGCGCCGGCGACTTCGATCGCGGCGACCTTGGTGCGCACCGCCCCCTCGGGCACGATGACGTGCGCCGGAATGCCGCGGCTGCGCGCGGCCAGCGCCAGCGCGTTGCCGTGGTTGCCGGACGAATGCGTGACCACGCCGCGCGCCGCAGTCGCGGCGTCCAGGGCCCAGACCGCGTTGAGCGCGCCGCGCAGCTTGAAGGCGCCGCCGCGCTGCAGGTGCTCGGCCTTGAAGTGCAGCGTCGCGCCGGTGGCGGCGTCCAGCGCGTCGCTGCGCAGCACCGGCGTGACCCGCGCATGCGCGGCGATGCGTGCGGCGGCGGCGCGGAGGTCGTCGAGGGTCAGATCGAAGGGCTGCATCACGGTTTCCGGGGGATTTGCTCAGGCGCAATTTAAGGCCCAGATTACACGCGGTGCACAGGGCCTCATTACAATTAAAGGTTCCCCTGCGTCCGATGAGCCCCCATGCCCCTGCGTGATTCCGATGCCAGCACCGCGCCGCGCCCGGTGCGCCTCGCCGATTACCGTGCGCCCGCCTGGCGCGTCACCGAAGTCGAGCTCGACTTCGATCTCGGCATCGATGCCACCGAGGTGGCGGCACGGCTGACCCTGGCGCGGGACCCGGCGCAGGACCTGCCGTTGACGCTGGACGGCGAGGCGCTGGAGCTGCTGTCGATCCGCCTCGACGGCCGCGATCTCGGCGCCGGCGACTACGTGCTCGGCGACAACGGCCTCGGCGTGCCGGCGGCGCGCGACGGCAGCGTGCTGGAGACGCGCGTGCGCATCCGCCCCGCCACCAACAGCGCCTTCGAGGGTCTGTATCTGTCGGGCAGCGCCGAGTCGGGCTTTCTGCTGACCCAGTGCGAGGCGGA
>JAJYMF010000403.1:10387-12712 GCA_021787175.1 Pseudomonadota bacterium
AGGCGGAAGGTTTCCGCCGCATCACCTACTTCCCCGACCGGCCGGACGTGATGGCGCGCTACACGGTGACGCTGCGCGCCGACCGCGCGCGCTTTCCGGTGCTGCTGGCCGGCGGCAACGCCGACGGTCGCGGCGCGCTGGCGGACGGCCGCCACTGGGCGCGCTACGTCGACCCGCATCCGAAGCCGAGCTACCTGTTCGCGCTGGTGGCAGGGCGTCTCGAATCGATCGAAACGTCCGTCACCGTCGCCGATGGTCGCGGCGTGCGGCTGGTGCTGTGGGCCGAAGCCGACGCCATCGGACGCTGCGGCTACGCCTTGGCCGCGCTGGAGCGCGCGCTGCGCTGGGACGAACAGGCCTACGGACGCGTCTACGACCTCGACGTGTTCCACGTCGTCGCCACCCACGACTTCAACATGGGCGCGATGGAGAACAAGGGCCTCAACATCTTCAACGCCAAATACCTGCTGACCGATCCCGACAGCACGACCGACGACGAGTACCGCGCGGTCGAGGCGGTGATCGGCCACGAATACTTCCACAACTGGAGCGGCAACCGCATCACCTGCCGCGACTGGTTCCAGCTGTCGCTCAAGGAAGGCTTCACGGTGTTCCGCGAGCAGCAGTTCTCGGCGGCGATGCATTCGCCGGGCCTCAAGCGCATCGAGGACGTGGCGACGCTGCGGCGCGTGCAGTTTCCCGAGGACGCCGGCCCGCTGGCGCATCCGGTGCGCCCCGCGCAGTACCGCGAGATCAACAATTTCTACACCGCGACGGTGTACGAGAAGGGCGCCGAGCTGATCCGCATGCTGGCCGAACGGCTGGGCGCGGAGACATTCCGCCGCGGCACCGACCTGTACTTTGCGCGCCACGACGGCCGCGCTGCCACCCTCGAGGACCTGCTGGCCGCGCTGGGCGAAGCCGCGGGCACCGACCTGACGCCGTATCTGGCCTGGTACGCGCAGGCCGGCACGCCGCGGCTGAGCGCGCGCGGCGAACACGATCCGGCGACCCGCCGCTACGTGCTGCGGCTGGCGCAGCGCACCCCGGCGACTCCCGGCCAGCCGGAAAAGGTGCCGCTGCCGCTGCCGGTCAAACTGGCGCTGTTCGACCGCGTCGGCCGCACGCTGCCGCTGCGGCTGGCCGGCGAAGCCGTCGCGCAGGGCCACGAGCGTGTGCTCGAACTGCGCGACGCCGCCGCCGAATTCGTGTTCGAGGACGTGCCGCACGCGCCGGTGCCCTCGCTCCTGCGCGGCCTGTCATCGCCGGCGACCCTCGAAGCCGACGCCGCACCCGACGACCTCGCGCTGCTGCTGCGCCACGACGCCGACGGCTACAACCGCTGGGAGGCCAGTCAGCAGCTGGCTACGCGCGCGTTTCTGGCCGTGCATGCCGGGCAGGCGGAAAACGCCGCGCTGGCCGCGTGGACGAGCAGCCTGGCGGAACTGTTCGCCGCGCCGGTCGATGATCTCGCCCTGCTGGCCGAGCTGCTGACCCCGCCGGGCGAGATCGAGCTGGGCGAGCGTGTCGAGCTGCTGCATCCGGACGCGGTGCGCACCGCGCGCATCGCACTGGAACAGGCACTCGCCGCCGCGCTGGGCCGCGCGGCCCTTGCGCAGCGCTACCGCGCGCTGCACGCCGCCGAAACCGGCGCGCAGGACGCTGCGGCACAGGCGCGACGCCGCCTGAAACGGCGCCTGCTGGAACTGTGCGGCCACGCCGATGCCGACACCGGCCACGCGCTGGCGGCGGCGCAGTTCGAGCAGGCGCTGGGCATGACCGACCGCCTTGGCGCACTGGCCTGCCTGCTGCAGTTCGGCGCCCCGCAGACGCAGCCGGCGCTGGCCGCGTTCCGCCAACGCCATGCCGACAATGCGATCGCGCTCGACAAGTGGTTCGCGGTGCAGGCGCAGGCGCCCGGAGAAAACGCCCTCGCCCGCGTCGAGGCCCTGACTGCCGATGCCGCCTTCACCCTGCGCAACCCCAATCGCGTGCATGCGCTGCTGGGCAGCTATGCGCGCGGCAACCGCAGCGGCTTCCACCGCGCCGACGGCGCCGGCTACCGCTTCCTGACCGCGCGCCTGCTGGAACTGGATGCGCTGAATCCGCAGACCGCCGCGCGGCTGGCCACCGCGTTCAACGGCTGGCAGCGGCTGGAACCGGGCCGTCGCGAGCAGGCGCGGCGGGCGCTGGCGGCACTGGCCGCGCAGGCGCCGCTGTCGCGCGATCTTGCCGACATCCTCGACCGCGCGCTGGCGGTTTGACACCCAATTGCGTGCAATCGATGCGCTGGGTAGCCCGGATGGAGCCCCATGGGGGCGGAAT
>JAJYMF010000118.1 GCA_021787175.1 Pseudomonadota bacterium
CAGATCCCCTTAATGGAACCCTAACGTTGAAGCTGAGCCGCGAGCGGCGGCTTGCCGACGCGAGTCGGCTCGAGCGACTGGTTAGACCGCATGAACTAGCCGGTCACTCTTTGCATATCGGGGTACACCCATTTCCAGGCGATCTGGGTAGCCGGCACGCCTGGCGCTTGAGGCACAACCTCGTTCGCGAAGAACTGCTCGACATGGCGCAAGTTGTCGGCGACATTCTGTGAGTCGAGTGGGGAAAGGTTGAAGGCGTACTCGTCGTCAACGATCGCGAATGGGTCGGGTGATTCAAGTAAGACCTGCAACCTGTATCCACCCGGCTTCCACGAAAACGACTGCCGAACGTGTGCGTAGACATCTGACATTTCTTGGGATTTCAAGAACGCGTCTGCATCGAAAGGCTGAGCCTGGCGCATGTGCGTCAACTTCTTGACCGAGATGGCGTCGAGTTCGGCCTTGCGCTCCAAGAAGTCCAGACTCTGGAATCGAATGAATCGTTCCTCTACATCCTTCTGGGAAATTTTCATCGCAAGGACGTTCAGCTCCTTCTCGAATGGCACGGCGCCGACTTGTGGATAGTTCATCGTTCCCATGCGTTGGACGATTCCCCGCCAAGAAAAGAATGCCTGCTCCCCGGACTCGTGCGTGACCCGGAGGCGGATCCCAGTTATCACGATGTCTTTGTGCGTTACGGTAAGTGCAACACGCAGATTCAGTATCGGACCGAGGGTAGTAAATCCAATCTCAGGTGACGGTTGAGTGATTACGCGAACTTGTGGCCTAGTCATCCAGCCTCGGATCGCCACAAAGATGGGCGGCAGCCAAGCTAGTGCCCCGACGACGGCAGCAAGATCAGTAAACGACACAACGACTCCTTTGTTTGGTGCGGTCTAACGCCTGAGCTCAGCCGCCGGCAGACCGCGTAGCGGGATGACGGTCGGCTGCAGCGAAATGTTAGGGGTCACTTTGCGGCCTCCGAAAGTGCTTTCCGATCAGCCGCAGACAAGAAAATGAAGGCGGTTGGGTCAATGCGGTCAACTGCTTTGTACGCCAGTGCGCAGTAGTCTGGACTTGGCCCATGCGCCGAGGAAACAGCGGCGTCAGCCAAACTGGTCCCCGGGCCGAGATATATGCTTTTGGCTAGGCCAGTCACCGCAGCCATTTGGTCCGAATTACCTTGAAGCGCACAGGCCTTCACACCAAATTTCGCGATCTCTTGAACCTTTTGGGACGCCGGATGCTCCGGCGTCCCGAGCTTTACAAAGGCCACAAGAGCGTCTGTATGAGCTGTCTGTATATTTGGTTGGAACGCCCGCGCGTACAGGAATACTGAAAGCACCGACAACACGGACAGCGCCCCCGCGCTAAGTTTGAACCAAGGGTTTGTTAGATATTCGCTAATACCCAATAGCGCGCCCAGCGCGACATTGATGCCAGCAAGAAACATCGCTAGAGCAACAACAGGATAGCCGTTAACTAGTGCTACAACGCCCAAAGCGATGCCAAACACGAAAATAATTGCTGAAGAAATGAGCCTAGCCATAGACCTCACCAGTGACCCCTAACGCCTGAATTAAGCCGAGCCGCGAAGCGGCTTCGGCTTGAATGAATTGTTAGGCCGCAGCCGAGACATATGGCGTGGACCCGTTGTACTGCAAAAGATCCCAGCGATTGCCATACAGATCCTCAAAGACGGCAACAGTACCGTATGGCTCTTCGCTAGGCGGACGAACGAATCTAACGCCAGCAGCAACCATGCGATTGTAATCACGCCAGAAATCGTCGGTTTGCAGGAATAGGAAGACGCGCCCGCCGGCTTGGTTGCCAATAAACGTTTCCTGTTCTGGCTTTGAGGCGCGGGCCAGCAATAGAGAAGTGCTTGTAGAGCCTGGAGGAGAAATGACTACCCAGCGCTTGTTCTGCTCGGGTTGGTCCTTGTCCTCAATCACGCGGAAGCCGAGTTTGCCGACATAGAAGCCAAGAGCTTCGTCGTAGTCACGGACTACGAGTGCGATATGGGCGATTGCTTGCTGCATGAGTGCCCGTTCCTTTCTCTGCGGCTTAACAAGAAGTAGACCCCGGATCCGGGGTGTTGTACGGCATCGTCCGCGCCTCCTGACATGCTGTCAAGCCAGATTCCTACGTTAAATCAGCCATTTGCCCGGTAGCGCTCGCAACGTGCCGCGATCAGATTGAGCTGCATATCGGTGAATCGGTGGGTGTAATGGCTTACGCAGGCGAATCCGAGGGTGTAACGGGTGCTCGTCAGATGCAGCAGCAACCGCGTCTGCTGGCCGAGGTTCGACGCCGTTTGCGGCTCAAACACTACAGCTTGCGCACTGAGCAGGCCTATGTGGCATGGATACGCCGCTTCATCTTGAGCAACGGCAAGCGCCATCCACGCTCGATGGGCGCGGCCGAGGTTGAGCGGTTTCTGTCTGATCTTGCGGTACACGGGCATGTTGCAGCGGGCACGCAGAACCAGGCGCTGTCGGCGTTGCTGTTTCTGTATCGCGAGGTGCTGGCGGTCGATCTGCCGTGGCTGGACAACGTCATCCGCGCCAAGCGGCCGCAGCGGCTGCCCGTGGTGCTGTCGCTGGATGAGGTGCAGCGCCTGCTGGCCGTCATGGATGGACGTCCGAGGCTGATCGCCAGCCTGCTTTACGGTACCGGCATGCGCCTGATGGAGTGCCTGCGCCTGCGCGTGAAAGACATCGATTTTGCGCGCCACGAGATCATGGTACGTGAAGGCAAGGGCGGCAAGGATCGGCATACGATGCTGCCGCGTTCTCTGGCGGAGCCGTTGCAGCGCGAGATCGAGCGGGCGCGCGTGATTCACGCCGAGGATCTGGCGGCGGGTTTCGGTTCGACGCGTCTGCCGCATGCGTTGGCGCGCAAGTATCCGCGCGTCGCGCGCGAGTTCGGCTGGCAGTTCGTGTTTCCGTCGGTGCAGCGCGCCGTCGATCCGGTGGATGGCACGATCCGCCGCCATCACTTCGATGACGCCATTCTTTCGCGTGCGATGAAAACGGCACGGCAGCGTGCCGGGATCGACAAGCCGCTGAGCGCGCACACTCTGCGCCATTCTTTTGCGACGCATCTGATCGAGGCGGGCTACGACATTCGCACCGTCCAAGAGCTGTTGGGCCACAAGGACGTGTCGACCACCATGGTCTACACCCACGTCCTCAACCGCGGCGCCGGCGGCGTGCGCAGCCCGCTGGATCGAGCCGGCTGAGCACGCGGGTTCAGGTGATCACTTCGACGTGATCGCCGTAGCGCGCCAGCAAGGCATCGGTGGTGAGCAGGCGCAGCGGCTCGACGCGCGCTTGGGCTGGGTACCGAGCAGCAGGCGCATGTCAGTCGCCCGTGAACGCGGCCAATACCCCGGCCCGCAACGGCGCGTCGAAATCCCTGCCGATGCGCAGCTTGCCCTTGAGCACGCCGAAGCGGATCGGCTGCGCCGATTCGCTGATGCGCGTCAGCCGCACGACGGGGCGCCCGCTGCGGGCAATCACCACGTCGTGGCCGGCCTCGGCCCGATCGATCAGGCTCGAAAGCCGGGTCCTTGCCTCGTCGATGTTGACTTGTGCCTTGGCCATGATCGTTGCGCCCAGTTGACCAAGCTTAGTCTTGCAGCGACTCATGCTGGTGCAGTCAGTCGTCGAGGGCCGGTTTGCCGCAGTCGAAACGTTCCAGCGCGCGGCCACACCCCGCGGGGTCGGCGCACGCAAACCCGTCACACCGCCCAGGCCGACGGCCGCGCGAACAGCTCGCGCAAGCCGGCATTGTCCTGCGCCGGGCGCTCCAGCAGTCAGCAATCGGCTGACCGTGCCATCCGTGCGCCAACGATGACTGCGCTGCGGCAGCCGGCGGCCGTGGCAGCCGGCGGAAACGGCTGCCACTTCAGGCCAGCTACCGTTCAGGGGATGGGCAGGGTGGCCGGCACGCGGCGCGCGAAGTCGCCGTTGGGGCCGGGGAACACCACCGGGCTGGCGTAGCCGTCGGCGGATACCGCGCTGACGCCGAAGAACCAGTCGTCGATGTTGACCCTGGGCAGGGTGAAACCGAGCGTGCCGTCCTTGCCGCGCGTGGCGGCATCCGCGGCCACCCAGCGGCTGTGCTGCCACTCGGGCGCGGTGGTGTCGCGCCACCACACGCGGTAGCCGACGGCGCCGGGCACCGGCTTCCAGCGGACCGTGGTGTTGACGGTGACCGCGCCGCCGATGGCCACGCCCTCGGGCGGTGCCGGAGCGCGCGCCAGCGCGGCCATGGCCACGGCATTGAGCGCGGTGACCTTGGCCAGGTACGGAAAGTCCACGCCGGCGAGCACGTCGCCGTACTGGACGCCGTCGACCATGCGCACGTCCTGGTGCTCGTGGGTGTAGTTCTCGCTGCGCTCGGTGAAGCGCACCGCGGGGTAGCCGGCGTCGAGGAACTCGACCTGGTCGCCGCCGCGCTCGTAGCGGTCGGTGCGGTAGATCAGGCGCACGTGCAGATGGTCGACATAGCGCGGCGCCAGCGTGCCGATGAAGCGCGCCAGATTGCGCGAGGGCGAGTCGATCTCGCCGCCGGTGTAGTTGAGCGCGCGCAGTTGCTGCGGCGTCAGCGTGCTCTTCAGACCCTGCGCGAACAGGCGGATGGTGGTGTTGTCGATCACCCCGTCCTCGCCCTTGATCCCGCCGACGATGTCGTTGTTGAGGTCGGCCTCGACCTGCCAGCCGTGCGCCACGGCGTAGTCGGCCAGCACCTTGCCGCCGTACAGACCCTGCTCCTCGCCGGAGTCGACGCCGAACACCAGCGTGGCCGGAAAGCGGTACTTGCTGAGCACGCGCGCGGCTTCGATCACCGCGGCGGCACCGGAACCGTCGTCGTCGGCGCCCGGCGCATCGCTGGTGGCGTTCATGATGTCGGTGACGCGCGAATCCAGATGCCCGGTGATCACGATCACGCGCTGCGGATCGGACGTGCCGCGCAGGATGGCGACCACGTCCTCGACCCTGCTGGGCCTGGGGATGCGCGGGCCGGTGACGACCTGCGCCGGGGTGATGATCTCGAGGCAGCCGCCGCAGTCCTTCGCGATGCGCTCGAAGCGCGCCTTGACCCAGCGCCGCGCCGCGCCGATGCCGCGCGTGTTCGAGCGGGTCTCGCTGAGCGTGTGGCGCGTGCCGAAGCCGACCAGGGTGGTCAGCGTGTCTTTCAGTTCGGCCGGGCTGACCGCCTGCGCGATCGCGCGCAGCTCGGGGTGGAAGTCGGCCGCAGGCACTTGCACGGTCGGAGTGGCGAACGCGCTTGTCGCGGCGAGAGCCATGGCAAGACCCGCAAGCTTCACAGACATGACAACCCCCTCCGAACGTGATTCCGCGATCCTACTCTACGCAGCATCTACTGCCAGCAGGCGTCTGTATCGCGAGCGGCGCTGCCGGGCACAGCCCATGCCGACGCGGCAGCACATCGCGAGCCTTCCCGAGCGGTCCGAAAAGCGCGAAGTCTGGTAAGTCCGTGACGATGCGTACTCTCGATGCCGGGAGCGGGCGCCTGCAGCGACAGGCACGGTATGCGCGCGCAGAGGGCTGTATGCGACTCGCCGCGCCGCGCGGTCGCCCCGAATTGCCCCGGCACGCGCCGGGACCGACACAGCGCCCGGCAGCGGCGAGACAAGTGCCGAACATTGCGATCTGCAATGTTGTTTACGTTCTCTTAAGGCAATCGCAATCCGCTTGACTCTCATTGTATGAGCAGCTACTAATTCAGAGTGCGTTCATATACGAGAGGGAGGCGCGCCTCGAGCAGATGCCTGGGTTGCCGCACTCAAGGGGATCCCGATCAAGTCATGGTTCGTCATTCCGACGAAAGCCGGAATCCGGTCTACCGCCCTGCAGATATCCCGGATTCACGCCTGCGCCGGGATGACGAGTCCTCAGAGGCTCCCTGGGGACCTCGCTTCAAGCCAGCGTCTCCGTTATCCAAGGATGGACCGACAGCGCACCCAGCGATGCAACCGCTTGAGTGCGCCGCGGATGAGTGCGGGTCACTCCCGGGCCCGGCACGTCCGAATCACGCAAGCACGAACCTGTCCGACTCTTTCGACCCGATCGCACTCAGCAAGAACACAAGGACACGACCGATGTTTACTCGCAGCAATCCGCCGAATACATTGACCGGATCCATCTTGAATGTCTGCGTCGCGATTGCGGCATTGCTGCCGATCTGTGCATCGGCGCAGTCCGCCAGCGCGGATGACAGCAACGCGAAGGATGCGCACGCGAAAAAGCTCGAAGCCGTGACCGTGACGGGTTCACGCATTCGTGGCGTCGACATCCAGACGCAGCAGCCCGTATTCGTCATGACGGCAGCCGACATTCAGAAAACGGGCCTGACCAACGTCGGCGACATCGTTCAGCAAATGACGACCATGGGAATTCCCGGATTCAACAAGACCACCGTGTTGAATGCAGCCTTCGAGCAGGGGGGCAGCTACGCCAACATGCGCAACCTGGGCACCCAGCGCGTCCTGGTCCTGGTGAACGGGAAGCGTTGGGTGACCGGGATTGCCGGTTTTACCGATCTTTCGACGATTCCCTCGGCACTCGTGGCACGCATCGAGGTTTTGAAGGATGGCGCTTCGGCCATTTATGGTTCGGACGCCATCAGCGGCGTCATCAACTTCATCCTGAAGGACCGTTTCAACGGCGCGCAGGCGAGTGCCTATTATGGACAGAATCAGCACGGCGACGGACAGACATCTCAGTACAACGTGACCGCCGGAGCAAACAACAGTCGCTCGTCCATTGTATTCAGCGTGACTTACAACAATCAAAGTGTCGTCAATGCCAATGCGCGGTCACTCACCGAGCACGGTTACGGGCCCGGCAACCCGTATGGAACGCTGGAGGCCGGCCCGTGGGGATTGATCCGGAACCCGCTGGTTCCCGGGCAGCTGCTGATGCTCAATCATGCCAATGGGGTGGGCGCCGATTCCAACAATCCCGCAAACTATCACGTATACACCGGGGCGGTCGCGGACAAATTCGATTTCACTTCGGAGAAGTATTACAACATACCGTCCCGGCTGAAATCGGCTTTCACTCACGCCACCTACAAGCTGACCGATAGCATATCCGCCGAAGCAACTGCGATGTATTCAGACCGCTGGTCGCGCAGCCAGCTGACCGGATACCCCCTAAGCTCGACCGCTCAACCCAATTTTCCCGTCTACGTCGATGCGCAGAGCTATTACAATCCGTACCCGGGGCACAGTCTTTTCTTCAATCGCTTGATGGCCGAAGTACCGGTGGCGAACGAAAACGACTTCAAATCGGTGCACTTCGATGGCGCGCTGAAAGGGTACCTGGACCTCGGACAGAACGAGTGGGACTGGAATGCCGGCTTCAATTACAATCACGGCTCCGGTGTGATCAATGGTTTCGGCAATTACAACCTGCTTGCTCTGCAGAAGGCGCTCGGGCCTTCATTCCTCAACGGCTCCGGCATTGTCCAGTGCGGAACCGCGTCGAATCCCATACCTTTGGGTACGAATTTTTCCGCAGGGCAATGCACGCCGTTCAATATTCTCGGCGGTTTGAGTGCGTCGACACCGCAGGCGCTTTCCTACGTCGCTGCACCCAGCACCGGGATCTACGGCACCACCGATACCAGCTTTACGGCAGATGTCACGGGAACGCTAGTCGAGCTTCCCGCCGGCCACCTCGCGCTCGCGACGGGCGTTGAATCAAGGCATGTTTCAGGCTACGACAAGCCCGATGCATTTGCACAGACCGGGTACACAACCAACCTGGCCGCGAATTCGACGGAAGGAAGCTACCGCGTCAATGAGGCCTACGCCGAGCTGAGCGTTCCGCTGCTCCGGGATGCGCCGGGCGCGAAGATGCTGAACATCGACGTTGCCAGCAGATATTCGCACTACAGCAACTTCGGCGGCACGACGAACAGCAAGTTCAGCGTCGCCTGGAAGCCGATCGACGATCTGCTGGTTCGGGGAACGTATTCGCAGGGGTTCCGCGCGCCGACCATCGGTGACCTGTTCGGCGGTGGTTCGCAGACGCACGACTATATCCTTGATCCATGCGACAGCGTTTTCGGGGCGGCGGCGAGCAACCCCACCGTCGCGGCACGTTGCCAGGCGCAGGGGGTTCCGGCGAATTTCCGTCAAACCGACGCGCAGGGGCTGCCCATTACCGTCGGACTGCCCGTCCAGTCGTCCTATCCCTTCTACACGGGTACTGGAAACCTGACTTTGCAGCCTGAGACGTCGACATCGAAGACGATCGGATTCGTTTACAGCCCCAGCTACATCCATGGCCTGGACATGTCCGTCGACTGGTACGAAATCAACGTGCAGAATGAAATCACCGGGATCAGTGCACAGTACGTCCTGAATCAGTGCTACATCGACAACAGCGCACCGTACTGCGCCGCATTCGGCCGTGACCCGACCAGTCACCAGATCACCACCCTTTCACACGGAAATGCGAACCTCGGGTTCCTTGCCACGAAGGGGTATGACGTTGCGGTCAACTATCAGTTTGCGCCGACCCGGTGGGGTGATTTCATAGCCCATTTTGAAGGGAACTACACAACCGCCTATGAAACCCAGAGTGGTCCGGGCGCGATCATCGATCAAATCGCCGGCCAGTTCCCGATCTATCATGTCCGTGCCAATGCGAGCCTGGACTGGCACTAGGGCAATTTCGGGGCGACCTGGCTGATCCAGTATTACGGGCCGACGCGGGACGCCTGCTACCAGAAGACGGTCAACTGCAGCGATCCGCACTACACCAGCCCGAGCTGGCCCTACGGTACCGGATCCAATCGCGTGGGCAGCACGGCATTCAATGACCTCAACGTGCAATGGCAGGCGCCGTGGCATGCGGTGTTCACGCTCGGCATCAACAACATCTTCAACAAGAGCCCGGAAGTGATCTACATCGCGAAGTTCGGCGGCTATAACGAGGTGGCCGCCTACGATCCGACGCAGCCGATCGACCGCTTCTGGTACGCAAGCTATACGCAGAAATTTTGATGCAGGGTCCGCGCACCTGACCGATACGCTTGACGGTGTGCTACGTGCAGCAGCCGCCAACAGGGGTGAGGCTACGCGTGATCAGCGCCGCACGGCACGCCACGACAGCGTCTGAACCGGGCGACGGCTTGAGACTCGAGCCGTCGCTTGTTGCGTCCGGGTTTTGCAGGGATGGAGCGCGCGGGTTCCGCACAACAACCCGCGCGGCGCCCCTCAAGCCAGATAGCCGCCGTCGGCCACGAAGCTGGCTCCGGTGACGTAGCTGGCGGCGGGTGCCGCCAGAAACAGCACCAGCGGCGCGATCTCTTCCGGCTGCGCGACGCGGCCCAGCGGAATCAGCCGCAGCATCGTCTTCAGCAGGTCGGCGTTCTGCGTCAGCGCGCCGGCGAAGCGGGTGTCGGTCAGGCCGGGCAGCACCGCGTTGACGCGGATGCCGTGCGGCGCCAGCTCTTTCGCCCAGCCCTCGGTCATGTTGACGATCGCGGCCTTGGTGAAGGAATACACGCCCTGCCCCGGCGCCGCGCGGCGGGCGTTGACCGAGGCCACGTTGACGATCGCACCGCCGCCTTTCGCGCGCATGCGCCGTGCGGCCTGCTGCGTCGCGTAGAAGTAGCCGCGGATGTTGACTTCGACGGTCTTGTCGTAGGCCGCGAGATCCATGTCCAGCATCGGCCCGAAGTACGGATTGGCGGCGGCGTTGTTGACCAGGATGTCGGGCGCGCGGCCCTGCGCGTCGAGCGCCGCGAACAGCGCGTCGATCGCGGCAACGTCGCCGATGTGCGCGGGCTGCACGTCGGCTTCGCCGCCGGCGGTGCGGATCGCATCCGCGACCGCCTCGCAGGCCTCCGCCTTGCGGCTGCTGAGGACGACACGGGCGCCGTGCGCGGCCAGCAGGGTGGCGATCGCGGCACCGATGCCGCGGCTGGCGCCGGTGACCAGCGCGGTCTTGCCGGCGAGGTCGAACAGCGGATCGCGCATGGACAGTACGCCTGCGTATGGCCAAGATGCGAGGCTAGCATGCAGGTCCCGACCGCGCGCGCGCGCCGCTCCCATCGCCTCAGGCAGCTGTTCCCCGAATTCCATTTCCGCCGCCTGACCGCGGCCGTCCGCGCAAGGAGTCCACGATGAGCGCACAACTGATGATCTACGGCGCCAACGGCTACACCGGCGCGCTGATCGCCCGCGCGGCGGTGCGCGCCGGTCTGAAGCCGCTGCTGGCCGGTCGCTCGCGCGAGACGCTGGAGCCGTTGGCGCGCGAACTGGGATTGCACAAACGGGTGTTCCCGCTGCTGGGCGCCCGCTCGATCGCCGCCAGCCTCGACGACGTCGGCCTCGTGCTCAACTGCGCCGGCCCGTTCTCGGCGACCTGTGCGCCACTGCTGGAAGCCTGCCTCGCCAAGCGCGTGCACTATCTGGATATCACCGGCGAGATCGACGTCTTCGCGCACTGCCACGCTCAGCACGAGCGCGCACAGGCCGCCGGCATCGTGGTCGCGCCGGGCGTCGGCTTCGACGTGGTGCCGACCGACTGCCTCGCGGCGATGCTGAAGGCGCGCCTGCCGCGCGCCGACGAACTGGTGCTGGCCTTCGACGGCGGCGGCGGCATGAGCCCGGGCACCGCCAAGACCAGCGTCGAGGGCCTGCGCAAGGGCGGCCGCGCGCGCATCCACGGCCGCGTGGTCGAGGTGCCGCTGGCGTGGAAGGTGCGCAGCTTCGGCAGCGGCGAGAGCGCACGCATGGCCGTCACCATTCCCTGGGGCGACGTCTACACCGCGTTCGTCTCCACCGGCATCGCCAGCATCGAGACCTACATGGCGATGCCGCCGCGCGCGATCGCGCAGATCCGGCGCATGCGCTGGCTGCGGCCGCTGCTGCGCTTCGGTGCGCTCGAGGCGTGGATGAAAAAGCGCATCGAGACGAAGGTGCGAGGTCCCGACGAGGCCAAACGCGCAGCCACCACGACCCATGTCTGGGGCGAGGTGCGCAGCGCCGACGGCAGCGAGGCGAAACTCGAGCTGCTGACGCCCAACGGCTACACGCTGACCGTGGACGCCGCGCTGGCGATCGCGCGCCGCGTGCTGGAACAGCCGCCCGCCGGCGGCTACTACACGCCCTCGCGGCTGATGGGCGCGGAGTTCGTGCTGAGCCTGCCGGGCGTGCGCCTGGTCGAACCGGCGTGACCACTGGCAGCTGCTGCCGCACCTGACCGTCGCGGCCCCGGCCGTGGCCATCGCCTTGATCGACCGCATCATGAGTCCGAATGCGTGCAGCGTTTCGGTGCACACTACCTGACCGTCACCGCACGAGGATCGTCGCTATGCGCATCGCCCTGATCGTGGTGGGTTTGCTGGTCGCCCTGGGCGGCCTGTGGGTGGTATTGGGCAAAGGCAGTTACCAGAGCACGGAGACCGCGGCCAAGGTCGGCCCGCTCACGCTGCAGGCCACCAGCGACAAGACCATTCCGGCACCGATCGGCTACGGCCTGATCGTGGTCGGCGGCGTCCTGGTCGCCGCCGGCGCGCTGCGCAAGCGCTGAGCGCCGGAGCTTTCGGGCCTGCTGTTGCTGCCCTTTCCGAAGCCAGACCCTTCGCTGCGCTCAGGGTGACACCGGGAGGTCTTGGCAGGCCGAAGGTCTTGGCAGGCCGAAGGCCTTGCCATGCTGTATGTCTTGTCATGCTGAGCGCAGCGAAGCATCTGGCCTGCCGGGCCATCCCGGCCGACCATGCAGCGGGGTGCCCGTCGCCCGTCAGATCCTTCGGCCTGCGGCCTCAGCGACAGCAAAGGAGGTGACGGCACGGGGACGATGGGCGCGGCCGGGCGCGGCCGGGCGACTACAATCGCCGGATGGATGTCTCGCATCTGCTCGACGCGCTCAACCCGGCCCAGCGCGAGGCCGTCAGCGCGCCGCCCGGCCCGTTGCTGGTGCTGGCCGGCGCCGGTTCCGGCAAGACCCGCGTGCTCACCCACCGCATCGCCTGGCTGACCGAGGTCGAGCGCGTGCCGCCGTGGGCGATCCTGGCGGTGACCTTCACCAACAAGGCCGCCGGCGAGATGCGCGGACGGCTCGACGCGCTGCTGCCGCGCGGGCTGTCGGGCCTGACGGTCGGCACCTTCCACGGCATCGCCCATCGCCTGCTGCGCCGGCACTGGCGCGAGGCGCGGCTGCCGGAGACGTTCCAGATCCTCGACGCCGACGACCAGCAGCGTCTGGTCAAGCGCGTGATCGCCGGGCTCGGCCTCGACGAGGCGCGCTTCCCGCCGCGGCAGGCGGCATGGACCATCAACGGCTGGAAGGACGAGGGCCGGCGCCCGGCGACGATCGAGCACCGCGACCATCCGGCCACGCGCACGCTGGTCGACATCTACGGCGCCTACGAGGACGCCTGCCGGCGCGCCGGCCTGGTCGATTTCGCCGAGCTGCTGCTGCGCGCGCACGAGCTGATGCTGGGCGACGCCGCGCTGCTGGCGCACTACCGCGAACGCTGGCGGCACCTGCTGATCGACGAGTTCCAGGACACCAACGCCCTGCAATACGCCTGGGTGCGCGTGCTCGCCGGCAATACCGGCGCCGTGTTCGTGGTCGGCGACGACGATCAGGCGATCTACGGCTGGCGCGGCGCGCGGGTCGAGAACGTGCAG
>JAJYMF010000291.1 GCA_021787175.1 Pseudomonadota bacterium
GAAGGCCGCCGTATCGCTCCGGCGGCCTTCGCGCATGCCGGGACTCGCACCGGCTTATTTGACGATGCCGATCACCCGATAGACGTTGGGTCCGATGCGCTGCAGCCCGGCCTGGCCCAGGGCAAGGCGGCCCACCAGCCAATAGCGGCTGCGGCCGTAACTGTCCTGACGCACGATCAGCGCCGCATCCGTGCCGGTATAGAGCACGTCACCGCTGCGCAGATCGGACACGCTGAGCTTTGCATCGACGCTGCGGCCGTCGGCGTACAAACGCTGCAGCTGGGCGCGCACCGGGCTGGCTGCGGCCGGCAGCCGGCTGTCGAATACGGCGGTGTCGCTGCCGCTGCGCAGCTGCAGCGGAGCCATCGGGTCGATGCTGCCGATCACCTCGTAGCGGCCCTGCCCCAGCGGACGGTACTGCGCTCGATCCAGGTTCACGCTGCCGGTCAGCCAGTACATCGTTTGCCCGAGCGCATCGCGGCGCACCACGGCGCGCAGGTCGCCGTTGACGTAAACCACGTCGCCGGGATCGAGCTGCGATTCGTGCAGATCGCCAAAGGCCGGACGGCCCGCGTTCAGCACTTGCTGCATCTCCAGACGCAGGGCGGCGTCGACCGCGGCCGAGTCTTGCGCCGGAGATGCGGCGGCCGGCGATATGGTGGCCACTGGTGCCGCTGGCGGCGGCGGTAGCGGTGCCGGCAGCGCGTGGGCCACGGGCGGCGGCGTTGCCGCGACCGGTGCCGGTGCGGGCGTCGGAGCTGATGCAGGCACGGTGTCATGGGTGTCGACCTCGGCCGCCGCCGGCGTTTCGGCGGCGGGCTGCACCGCGGGCCGCGCGCTGGTGCGCGGCGCCGGCGCTCGCACCTCGCGGCTGGGCGGTTCGGCACGCACGACCGGCGCCGGCGCGTGCGGCGGTGGCACGGGTGCTACCGCTACCGCTATCGTTGCCGCGGCGGTGCGGTCGCTCAGCCGGATCAGCACGTGCTCGAAAAAGCTGTCGTTGAAGCGGATGTCGGCCGCCGGATCGGCGGCATGGATGGCCTTGGCGATGCGCGCCTGCCAGTAGCTCGGCGCATTGACCACCAGCACCTTGTGTTCGCGCGCCGCCTCGCGCGCCATCTGTGCCAGCTGGGCATCGGCCTTGCCGGCGGTTAGCTGGCGGCCGGGAATCAGGACATCCTGGGCATGAACCGCGCCGCTCGCAGCCAGCAGAACCAGGAACAGCAGCCGCTTGTGCATGGGAACTCCGGTTGCTTGGGGGGAATGACCTGCGCCACGCCTTGATTCGGGAACCGCCGGCACGAGCCGGATGCTGGGGGCATCCGTCGCGTCGCCGGCGATCAGGCCGTCGCGCTGCTGGAGGGCTGGCGGCGGATGCGGCCCACCGTCGGCCCAAAGACATCAGCCGCCGGACGATCCGCCGCCGTGGACGCCGCCGCGGGTCAGGGCAAGCGGGTCGAGCAATGCCTCGATCTGCTTGCGCGGCAGGCCGGTGGTCTCGATTGCGACGTCGAGGATCGGCCGCCTTTCCTTGTAGGCCTTCTTGGCCGTGGCGGCGCCCTTTTCGTAGCCGATCACCGGGTTGAGCGCCGTGACCAGGATCGGGTTCTTGGCCAGCGCCTCATCGAGGCGCGCTGCGTTGACCTTGAAACCGGCGATGGCGCGGTCGGCCAGCAGGCGCGAGGCGTTGGCGAGCAGTCCGATCGACTGCAGCAGGTTGTGCGCGATCAGCGGCAGCATCACGTTGAGCTGGAAATTGCCCGACTGGCCGCCGATCGTGATCGCGGCGTCGTTGCCGATCACCTGCGCGCAGACCATGGCCATGGCTTCGGGAATCACCGGGTTGACCTTGCCCGGCATGATCGACGAGCCCGGCTGCAGCGCCGGCAGCTCGATCTCGCCCAGGCCCGCCAGCGGGCCGGAGTTCATCCAGCGCAGGTCGTTGCTGATCTTCATCAGCGCGCAGGCCAGGGCCTTCAACTGGCCCGACAGCTCGACCGCGGCATCCTGGGCGGACATGCCCTCGAAATAGTTGGCGGCCGACTCGAACTTCACCCCGGTCATGCGCGACAGCTCGGCGGCGATACGCGGGCCGAAGTCGGCGTCGGCGTTGATGCCGGTACCGACGGCGGTGCCGCCCTGCGGCAACCGGTGCATGCGCTTGAGGCTGTCGACGATGCGCTCTTCGGCCGAACGGATCTGCGCCGCCCAGCCCGACAGCTCCTGGCCGAAGGTCACCGGCATCGCGTCCATCAGATGCGTGCGACCGGTCTTGACGACCTTCTTCAGCTCCCTGGCGCGGGTCTCGATGGTCTTGCGCAGATGCGTCAGCGCCGGCAGCAGATCCTCGCTGGCGCCCAGCGTCGCGCTGACGTGGATCGCGGTCGGAATCACGTCGTTGGAGCTCTGGCCCATGTTGACGTGATCGTTGGGATGCACCTTGGTGCCGGCCTGCGCCGCGAGGTGCGCGATCACCTCGTTGGCATTCATGTTCGAGCTGGTACCGGAGCCGGTCTGGAACACGTCGATCGGGAAGTGCGCGTCGAACTCGCCGGCGGCGACGCGCTCGGCGGCCTTGCGGATCGCCTTGGCCGACGGTTTCTTCAGCTGGCCGAGATCGGCATTGGCCTGCGCCGCGGCCGACTTGATCAGACCCAGGGCGCGAATGAATCCGCGCGGCATGCGCAGCCCGGAGATCGGAAAATTGTCGACGGCGCGCTGCGTCTGTGCGCCCCACAGCGCGTCGGCGGGCACTTTCAGCTCGCCCATGCTGTCGTGCTCGATGCGGAACTTGCTCATGCCGGGAGGTCCTGTCGGAGGATGAAGATCAGCCTGCGATTATAGCCCCCGTGTAGAATTGTCGGCCCTTGCCGGCTGTACGGATGCCATGGACCACCCCGCCCTCGTCGCCCTGTCTCCGCTCGATGGCCGCTATGCCGTCAAGGCGGCGCCGCTGCGCCCGATCTTCAGCGAGCACGGCCTGATGCATCGCCGCGTGCAGGTCGAGATCGCCTGGCTGCTGGCGCTGGCCGACCATCCGGGAATCGCCGAGCTGCAGGCCTTCGGCAACGATCAGCGCGCGGCGCTGCTGGCCATCGGCGAATCGTTTCGCGTGGACGACAGCGCGCGCATCAAGGCGATCGAGCACGGCACCAATCACGACGTCAAGGCGGTCGAGTACTTCATCAAGGAGCGCATGGGCGGCGACGCGACGCTGGCCACGGCGCGCGAGTTCGTGCATTTCGCCTGCACCAGCGAGGACATCAACAACCTGGCCTACGCGCTGATGTTGCGCGATGCGCGCGACGGCGTGCTGCTGCCGGCGCTGGATGCGCTGGGTGCGCGCCTGCGCGAGCTCGCCCACGCGCATGCGCTACTGCCTATGCTGTCGCGCACGCACGGCCAGACCGCCTCGCCGACCACGCTGGGCAAGGAATTCGCCAACGTCGTGGCGCGGCTCGAGCGCCAGCGCGCGCAGCTCGCCGCCGTCCGGATCCCCGGCAAGATCAACGGCGCGGTCGGCAACTACAACGCGCACGCGATCGCCTACCCCGAGGTGGACTGGCAGGAACTCGCACGCGGCTTCGTCGAGAACCTGGGCCTGCAATGGAATCCCTACACCACCCAGATCGAGCCGCACGACGGCATCGCCGAATACTGCGACGCGGTGCGCCGCGCCAACACCGTGCTGATCGATCTCGCCCGCGACGTCTGGGGCTACGTCGCGCTGGGCTATTTCCGCCAGGCCCTGCGCGCCGGCGAGGTCGGTTCCTCGACCATGCCGCACAAGGTCAACCCGATCGACTTCGAGAATGCCGAGGGCAACTTCGGCCTGGCCAACGCCCTGCTCGGCCACTTTGCCGACAAGCTGCCGATCAGTCGCTGGCAGCGCGACCTCACCGACTCCACCGTGCTGCGGGCCATGGGCACCGCCTTCGGCCACACCCTGGTCGCGCTGGAATCGCTGCAGAAGGGACTGGACAAGCTGCAGGTCGCACCCGAGCGCATCGCCGCCGACCTCGACGCCAGCTGGGAAGTGCTGGCCGAAGCGGTGCAGACGGTGATGCGTCGCCATGGCCTGCCCGAGCCTTACGAGCAGCTCAAGGCGCTGACGCGCGGACAAGGCATCACCCGCGAAACGATGCAGACCTTCATTGCAAGCCTCGCGCTGCCGGGCCCCGCCAAGCAGCGCCTGCTGGCCTTGACGCCGGCCGGTTACACCGGCCTGGCCGCCGAGCTCGCGAAAACGATCTGACTGTTCCTGGTGGAGAACCGCAACGTGCGTCGCCGCAGTACGCTCCCCATGGAGCTTCGCGCCCGGCGCGGCCAGCCGCTGGGCATGTCGCCGGCGCGCTTCCTGCGCGATTACTGGCAGAAGCACCCTCTGCTGATCCGCAACGCCTTCCCCGGCTTCAAGCCGCCGCTCGCCCCGGAGGACCTCGCCGGACTGTCCTGCGAGGACGGCGCGCTGGCGCGCCTGGTGCTGCACGATCGCCGCGCGGACCGCTGGCGCGTCGAGCAGGGGCCATTCGCGGAGGCCCGCTTCGCCACACTGCCGGCGCGCGACTGGACCCTGCTGGTCCAGGACGTCGACAAGTGGGATGCCGATGTCGTTGCGTTGCTGGGCGTTTTCGACTTCCTGCCGCGCTGGCGCATCGACGATGTCATGCTCAGCTACGCCGTCGACGGCGGCGGTGTCGGTCCGCACGTCGATCAATACGACGTCTTCCTGTTGCAGGGCCAGGGCGTTCGCCGCTGGCGCATCAGCACCGATCCCGCGGCACCGCAGGCACTGCGCGGCGACGTCGATCTGAAGATGCTCGCCCGCTTCATCGCCACCCACGACTGGCGTCTCGAGCCCGGCGACATGCTCTATCTGCCGCCCGGCGTCGCCCACGACGGCGTCGCCGAAGGCAATGGCATGACGATCTCGATCGGCATGCGCGCTCCGGCACAGTCCGAGCTGCTGCTCGATCTCGCCGAACATCTGGCCGAGCGACTGCCGGAAACGCAGCGCTACGCCGACCCCGATCTGGCGCCGGCACGTGCCGCCGGCGAAATCGATGCCGCGGCACTGGCACGGGTGCGCCACGCGCTGGGGCCGCTGGCCGCGGCGCTGCCCGCGCAGCAGCTCGCCGAGTGGTTCGGGCGCTTCATCACCCGCTATCGCGCTGCGCAGATCGCCTCGCCGCCGCCGCGGCCGACCACGCCTGCCGCCTTCGCCGCCGCACTGAAGGCCGGCCGGCCGCTGCTGCGCCACCCGTGGAGCCGCTGCGCGTGGACCCGTCGCGACCGGGAAGCGACGCTGTACGTCGCCGGCCAGGCGTTGTCCTGCTCGCGCGCGGCGGCGGCGATCGTGTGCGGCCATGTCTCGATACCCGCGTCCGCGCTGCAGGCTTTGCCGGCAACGGACCGGCAGCGCCTGTGCGATCTGCTCAACGAGGGCCATCTGCGCTTTGGCCCGAGGCCGAGGAGACACGGATGATCGACGGCGCCTTCTTTCTCGAACCCGCACGCTGGGAGACCGACCAGGCCGACCTCAGGGCCGTGCGCATGGCCGTGTTCGTGGTCGAGCAGGCGATCCCCGAAAGCGACGAGTGGGATGCGCTGGACGTGCCTTCGCAGCACCTGCTGGCGCGCGATGCGGCGGGCCGCCCGATCGGCTGCAGCCGGCTGACGCCCGAGCACACCATCGGCCGCATGGCAGTGCTGCGCGAGTGGCGCGGACGCGGCGTCGGCGGGGCACTGCTGCGATCCCTGATCGAGCAGGCGCGCGCGCTGGGCTGGTCCGAAACGGTGCTGCATGCGCAGGTGCAGGCGATGCCGTTCTACGCGCGGCAGGGCTTCGTGCCCTTCGGTGATGTCTACGACGAATGCGGCATTCCGCATCAGCGCATGCGGCTGGAGCTGACGGCGACGGAGCCGCCGCCCGCACGGCGCAGCAGCGTGTCCGTGCGGCCGGCCGCACGCGCGCTCGAGGCGGTCAGTCGCGACGAGGCGATCACGGCGGTGCTGACCCTGCTCGGCGACGCCCGGCACAGCGTGGCGTTTTATACCCGCGAACTCGACCCCGGCCTGCTGGATGCCGAACCGGTGCTGCAGGTCCTGCGCCAGCTGGCCATGCGCGGCCGTGGCGCCGAGCTGCGCCTGCTGGTGCAGGAGCCGCAAGCCGCACTGCTCGACGGCCACCGGCTGATCGCGCTGGCGCAGCGTCTGCCGAGCGTGATCCGGCTGCGCGTGCCGGTCGAGGACAGCGACCGCCAGTACGCGGCGGCGTTTGCGCTCAACGACGTCGGCGGCTATCTGCTGCGCCCGCTCGGCAACCGCTACGAGGGCCAGGGCAACACCTGCGATCCCGGCCGGCAGGCGCAGCTGCTGCGCTACTTCGAACAGGTCTGGGAACGCTCCGAACCGGCGACGGTGCTGCGCCCGCTGGAACTCTGACGCCAGCGATCGCGCGGCGGCGACGCGGGTCCGCGCCGCGCGATTGCCGCGCCGCAGCAGGCAACGGCTATAATTCGAAGGCTTTCCCGCCGCGATGGCCGGAATGCCGCACCCGGCGCGCGCGTGGCGCGCTCAATGCTGTCCCCGGTAACGACGTGAGCGCCCATCTGATCCGCGAGTTTTTCGAATCGTCCCCGATCGCCGGCGGCAACGCCGCCTATGTCGAAGCGCTGTACGAGGCGTGGCTGGCCGACGCCTCTGCCGTCGCGCCGGAATGGCGCCGTTATTTCGAATCCCTGAAAGGCCGCGAAGCCGGCGACGTGCCGCACGCGGACGCCGTTGTCCGCATCGAGGCGGCGCAGCGGCTGAACGGCCGTGCGCACGCCGCGGCGCCCGTCGATGACGCCCACGCGCGCAAGCAGGCAGCGGTGCTGCGGCTGCTGACGGCCTTTCGTTCGCGCGGCCACCTGGCTGCCGATCTCGACCCGCTGGGCCTTGCGGCCAAGTCCCCGGCTCCCGATCTCGAACTGGCGTTCCACGGCCTGTCCGCGGCCGATCTCGAAACCGAATTCGACGCCGGCACCTATGCCGCGGCGGCGCGCCTCAAGCTCAAGGATCTGGTCGCTCGCCTCAAGGCGACCTACACCGGCAGCATCGGCGCCGAGTTCATGCACATCAGCGACGCCGAGCAGCGGCGCTGGCTCTACACGCGCATGGAACAGGCCGGCGGCCAGGCCGGCCTCGGCCGCGACGAGCAGCTCCGCGTGCTGGAAAAACTCACCGCTGCCGACGGACTCGAGCGCTACCTGCACACCCGCTACGTCGGCCAGAAGCGCTTCGCGCTGGAAGGCGGCGACAGCCTGATTCCGCTGCTCGACGAGGTGATCCGGCGCGGCGGCACGGCCGGCGTGCGCGAGTTCGTGATCGGCATGGCGCATCGCGGCCGCCTCAACGTGCTGGTCAACACGCTGGGCAAGGCGCCGAGCAAGCTGTTCGACGAATTCGAGGGCAAGTTCGATCACCCCGACGATCCTGCACATTCCGGCGACGTCAAATACCATCTCGGCTTCAGCGCCGACGTCGCCTCGCCCGGCGGCGCGGTGCATCTGGCGCTGGCATTCAATCCCTCGCATCTGGAGATCGTCAACCCGGTGGTCGCCGGTTCGGTGCGCGCACGCCAGACGCGCCGCCACGACAACGGCGATGCTGTGGTCGCGGTGCTGATCCACGGCGACGCCGCGTTCGCCGGCCAGGGCGTCGGAATGGAACTGCTGAACATGTCGCAGGCGCGCGGCTTCGCGATCGGCGGCACCCTGCACATCGTCATCAACAACCAGATCGGCTTCACCATTTCCGATCCGCGCGACGCGCGCTCGACGCTGTACTGCACCGATCTCGCCAAGATGGTCAACGCGCCGGTGTTCCACGTCAACGGCGACGACCCCGAGGCGGTGCTGCTGGTGACGCGCCTGGCCTGCGACTTCCGACGCGCCTTCAAGCGCGACGTGGTGATCGATCTGGTGTGCTACCGCCGCCTCGGCCACAACGAAGCCGACGAACCCGCCGCGACGCAGCCGCTGATGTACCAGGTGATCCGCGCCCGGCCGACCGCGCGCGAACTCTACGCCAGGCGCCTGGTCGCGGCCGGCGTGCTCGACGATGCCGCCGCGCAAGCGATGGTCGACGGCTACCGCAGGAAACTCGAGTCCGGCGAGCCGGTCGCCGAACTGGTGGCCAATCCGCGCGAAGGTCTGCTGGTGGACTGGAGCCGCTACCTCGGAGGCCGTCTCGACACGCCCACCGCAACCGGCGTCGAGCGCAAGACGCTCGCCGCGCTGCTCGGCGTCATTCTCGACGTCGGTGCCATCAAGCTGCACCCGCGCGTGGCCAAGATCTACGACGACCGCCGCAAGATGGCCGTGGGCGAGCTGCCGCTGGACTGGGGCTTCGCCGAAAACCTGGCCTACGCCAGCCTGATCCGCGACGGTTACGGACTGCGCCTGGTCGGCCAGGATTCGGGCCGTGGCACCTTCTTCCACCGCCACGCCGTGCTGCACGACCAGACCACCGACACCACCGTGATGCCGCTGACGCGTGTGCGCGACGGTGCCGAGGTCGCGGTCGTCGACTCGCTGCTGTCGGAAGAGGCGGTGATGGCGTTCGAATACGGCTATGCCACCGCCGAACCCGACGCGCTGGTGATCTGGGAAGGCCAGTTCGGCGACTTCGCCAACGGCGCCCAGGTGGTGATCGACCAGTTCATCAGTTCGGGCGAGGCCAAGTGGGGCCGTCTGTGCGCGCTGACGCTGTTCCTGCCGCACGGCTACGAAGGCCAGGGTCCCGAACATTCCTCAGCGCGTCTGGAGCGCTATCTGCAACTGTGCGCGCTGGACAACATGCAGGTCTGCGTGCCGACCACGCCGGCTCAGGCGTTCCACATGATCCGCCGGCAGATGCTGCGGCCCTGCCGCAAGCCGCTGATCGTGATGACGCCGAAGTCGCTGCTGCGTCACAAGCTGGCGGTGTCGTCGCTGGACGACCTCGCCAGCAGCGGCTTCCAACTGGTGATCGGCGACACGCGCCTCAAGAGCGCGAAGAAGGTCCGGCGCGTGGTGCTGTGCTCGGGCAAGGTCTACTACGACCTGCTCGAAGAGGCCGACAAGCGCTCGCTGGCCGACGTCGCCCTGGTGCGCGTCGAGCAGCTGTATCCCTTCCCGCGCGTCGAGGTCCGCGGCGAACTGGAGAAGTACGCGGGCGCGAAGGAAGTCGTCTGGTGCCAGGAAGAGCCGATGAACCAGGGCGCCTGGTTCCAGATCCGTCACCATCTGCAGGCCTGCATCGCCGACCGGCACAGCCTGTCCTACGCCGGCCGTTCGCGCTCACCGGCGCCGGCCTGCGGACATCTCGGCACCCACCAGGTCGAACAGGCCGCGCTGGTCGAGCAGGCGCTGTTCGCGCCGATCACCGCCGACCACGCCGCCGAATGACCGCTGCATCCCGAACGCACCGACCGCACGCCTCCTCAAGGACGCCTTCCATGGCCATCGAAGTCAAAGTCCCGATTCTGCCCGAATCCGTATCCGACGCCACCATCGCCACCTGGCACAAAAAGCCGGGCGACGCGGTCCGGCGCGACGAGAACCTGGTGGATCTCGAAACCGACAAAGTCGTGCTGGAAGTGCCCTCGCCGGTGGACGGCGTGATCAGGCAGATCCTCAAGCAGACCGGCGACACCGTGACCAGCCAGGAGCTGATCGCCGTGCTCGAGGAGGGTACAGCGGCCGCACCGGCCAAAGCCGCGCCGGCTGCCAAGGCTGAAACCCCGAAGTCGACGGCGCCCGCCAAGGCCGCGCCGGCCGCTGCCGCGAACGGCGAGCCCTCGCCCGCCGCGCGCCGTGTCGCCAGCGAGAGCGGCGTCGACCCGGCTCGGGTGTCCGGCAGCGGCCGCGACGGCCGTGTCATCAAGGAGGACGTGATCAATTACGCCAAGGCGGCGCCGGCTCCTGCCACGGCGACACCAGCGGCCGCGAAACCGACGCCGGGCGCGCGCCCCGAGGAACGCGTGCCGATGACGCGCATCCGCGCCAAGATCGCCGAGCGCCTGATGCAGTCGAAGAACTCGATCGCGATGCTGACCTCGTTCAACGAGATCAACCTGGCGAAGGTCATGGAGCTGCGCAAGAACCTCGGCGAGCAGTTCGAAAAAACCCACGGCATCAAGCTCGGCTTCATGAGTTTCTTCGTGCGCGCCGCCTGCGAGGCGCTGAAGCGCCACCCGGTGGTCAACGCCTCGGTGGACGGCAATGACGTCATCTATCACGGCTACCAGGACATCTCGGTCGCGGTATCCACCGACAAGGGCCTGGTCACGCCGGTGTTGCGCGACGCGCAGTCGATGGGCTTCGCCGAGATCGAGAAGGCCATCGCCGGCTTCGCCAGGAAGGCGCGCGAGGGCGGCCTGACCCTAGATGACCTGCAGGGCGGCACCTTCACCATTACCAACGGCGGCACCTTCGGCTCGCTGTTCTCGACGCCGATCGTCAATCCGCCGCAGAGCGCGATCCTCGGCATGCACACCATCAAGGAGCACGCCGTCGTCGAGAATGGCCAGGTGATCGCCGCGCCGATGATGTACGTGGCGATCAGCTACGACCACCGCATCATCGACGGCAAGGACGCGGTGCTGTTCCTGGTCGACATCAAGAACCAGCTGGAGAACCCGCAGCGGATGCTGCTCGGTTTGTGAGCCAGACGCCGGGACTCGGGACCCGCAAGAGCAAAATCTTGCCGAGCCGAGTGCCATTTTTGCTATTGCCGGGTCCCGGGTCCCGGGTCCCCGGTCCCGATTCAGGAATCCAGACACCATGTCAGAACAATTCGACGTCATCGTCATCGGCGGCGGTCCCGCCGGCTATCACGCCACGATCCGCGCGGCGCAGCTGGGTCTGAAGACCGCCTGCATCGATGCCTGGGCCGGCAAGGACGGCAAGGCCGCGCTGGGCGGTACCTGCCTCAACGTCGGGTGCATTCCGTCCAAGGCCCTGCTGGATTCGTCGAAACAGTTCTGGAACCTGGTGCACGGCTTCGCGGCGCACGGCATCAGCGCGAAGGAGCCGACGATCGACGTCGGCGCGATGGTCGGGCGCAAGGAGAAGATCGTCAAGCAGTTCACCGGCGGGGTCAGCCTGCTGTTCAAGGCCAACAAGATCACCTCGTTTTTCGGCAAGGGCCGGTTGCTGAAGGATCGCCGGGTCGAGATCACCGCGCCGGACGGCAGCCGGCAGACGATCGCCGCGACCAACGTGATCGTCGCCACCGGCTCCGCCCCGATCGAGCTGCCGTTCGCCAAGTTCGACGGCAAGCTGATCGTCGACAACGCCGGCGCGCTCGAATTTTCCGGCGTGCCCAAGCGCCTCGGCGTGATCGGCGCCGGCGTGATCGGCCTCGAACTCGGCAGTGTGTGGAAACGGCTCGGCAGCGACGTCACCATCCTCGAGGCGCTGCCGGATTTCCTGGCCGCCGCCGACGCCGACATCGCCAGGGCCGCCGCGCGCGAGTTCGCCAAGCAGGGTCTCAAAATCGAACTGGGCGCCAAGCTGCTGAAGGCCGAGATCAGGGGCAGCGAGGTGCATCTGGCCTACGCCGGCAAGGACGGCGAGAAATCGCTGGTCGTCGACCGGCTGCTGGTCGCGGTCGGCCGCCGCGCCTATACCGACGGCGTGCTGGGTGACGGCACCGGCGTCAGGCTCGACGAGCGTGGCCGCGTGGTCGTCGACGAGCACTGCTGGACCGGCGTCGAGGGCGTATGGGCCGTGGGCGACTGCGTGCGCGGTCCGATGCTGGCGCACAAGGGCTTCGAGGAAGGCATCGCGGTCGTCGAGCTGATCGCCGGCAGGGCCGGGCACGTCAGCTACGACACGATTCCGTGGGTGATCTACACCGAACCCGAGATCGCCTGGGCCGGCAAGACCGAAAAGCAGCTCAAGGACGAGGGCGTGCCCTACAAGACCGGCAGCTTCCCGTTCGCCGCGGTCGGCCGCGCGGTCGCCATGAACGAGCCGGCCGGCATGGTCAAGGTGATCGCCCATGCCGAGACCGACCGCATCCTCGGCGTGCACATGGTCGGCGCCTGCGTGTCCGAGCTGATCGCCGAGGCCGTGGTGGCGATGGAGTTCAAGGGCTCGGCCGAGGATCTGGCACGCATCATCCACGCGCACCCGACGCTCAGCGAAGCCGTGCACGAGGCCGCCATGGCCGTGGACAAGCGCGCGATCCATCGCACCAATTGAGGTCAGGATGACCTCATCCCGTGCAGGCCAGGGATGGCCGCTGACACGGGATCCAGATCGAACGCGACCTCATCCCGTGCAGGCCCCGGATGGCCGCTGACACGGGATGCGGCGTATTTTCTGACATCGACAAATCCGGATGACCAAGGCGATGACCCCCGACCGTTTCGAAGCCTTCCGCATCCACAGCGACGCCGCTGGCCACCGCTCGGGCATCGAATCGCTGGTGCTGGACGATCTCAAT
>JAJYMF010000033.1 GCA_021787175.1 Pseudomonadota bacterium
CCTGTCGAAAGTCAGCCTTGCCCCACGTGAAATCTTGCGATTTGATGACGATTGATATAACGGTGCATGGGGCGCCGGCCGGGGATGCGACATGGAAAGACAAACGCTGCGGCGCGGCGCGGGGGCGCTGGCGCTGCTGATCGCGTGGGGCTGGTTTGGTGGGGGGGGCGCGATCGCAGCGCCGCAGGGTGCTGCAGGCTCGGCATCGGCGGTGCCCGGCGTGCCGCCCGTGCTGCCGGTGAACGATTTCGCGCGCCGCGGCACGATCGGCTCACCGGCGCTGTCGCCGGACGGCAAATACCTCGCCGTCAGCGTGCGCGAAGAGGACAACGACGCCGACAGCAGCCGCTACCAGCTGGCGGTGCTGGAGCTGCCGTCGCTCAAGCCGCTGGCCAAGCTCAACATGGCGCCCTACACCCAGCCGGCGCGCATCGCCTGGGTCAGCCCGACGCGGCTGATCGTGGAGAAGGCGCGCGAGAGCGGCACGCTGGACGCGCCGGGCCTGACCGGCGAGATCGTCGCGCTCAACTTCGACGGTTCGCAGCAGCGCATCCTCTACAGCTTCGAGGCGCGCGGTGGCCGCAGCGGCAACGACGCCATGCTGCGCATGCCCTACGGCTATCCCGAGGTGGTCGGCATTCCGTCGGGCTACAACGGGCATCTCTACCTGCAGATCATTCCGGCGCCGGCGAATGCCAACGGCCAGTCCTACGACAGTTACAAGACCCTGCTGTTCGATGTCGATACGGCCAGCGGCTACCCGGTCGAGATCGCCAGCATCGACAAGGGCAACATGCGTTTCGTGGTCGCCGACGGCAAGCCCTGGTTCGCCGAGGGTGTGAACGACAACAACGATCCGGTCGTCTATCGCACCACGGACGCCGGCAAGAGCTGGTCGCTGATGCCGGCCGGCGTCGTCGGCAAGGGCTGGAGTCCGCTGGCGCTGAGCCCCGATCGCCAGCACGTCTATGCGCTGGACGGTGCCGACGGCGGGCCCGTGCGTCTGGTCGAGGCACGCCTCGACGGCAGCGAGTCGCGCGTGCTGGCCAGTGACCCGTTCTTTTCCGTCGGCGCGGTGCGCTTCACGCCGGAACCGCGGCAGCCCTATGCCGCGCTGATCGAAGGTGGACGGCCGCGCTGGGTTACGGTCGGCGACACGCCCTGGGGCGATGTCATCACGGCGCTGGGCACTCGGTTCGCCGATCAGTTCGTCGCCATCGCGAGCATGAGCCGCGACGGCAACACCCTGCTGGTCGCGGCTGAGAGCGATCGCAGTCCGGGCGTCTATGCCCTGCTCGACCGCGCCCGCATGCATCTGCGTCCGCTGTATCAGACGGCACCGTGGATCGATCCCGCGCGGATGGCCGCGACCACGCCGATCCGCTACCGCAACCGCAGCGGGACGGACATCGCCGGCTATCTCACCCTGCCGGCCGGGCGCGCGCCGAAGAACCTGCCGCTGGTGATCAACCCCCACGGCGGGCCGATCGGTCCCGCCGACGCCTGGTTCTACGATCCCACGGTGCAATTTCTCGCCAACCGCGGTTATGCCGTGCTCAAGATCAACTACCGCGGTTCGGGCGGGCGCGGCGACAGCTTCCTCAAGTCGGGCTACCGGCAGTGGGGCACCGGCATGATCGACGACATGATCGACGGCGTGCGCTGGGCGATCGCCCGGGGCACTGTCGATCCCGCGCGCATCTGCGTCTACGGCGGCAGCTACGGCGGCTACGCCTCGCTGATGCTGCCGATCCGCGCGCCCGAGCTGTTCAAATGCGCGATCGACTACGTCGGTGTCACCGATCTGACCATCCAGTTCGATCGCAGCGATACGCGCCGCTCCAGCTACGGACGTACCTATTTCAAGCAGGCCATGGCGGCCACCCGCGAGGAGGCGCGCGCGATCTCGCCGCTGTATCTGCTGGAGCAGCTCAAGGTGCCGGTGCTGATCGCCAGCGGCGGCGCCGACAAGCGCGTGCCGATCCAGAACGCCGACGCCCTGCGCGACGCGCTGGACAAGGCGCACAAGCCCTACGAATGGCTGATGTTCCCGAAGGAGGGCCACGGCTTCTTCACCGAGCCGCATCGTGCGGAGTTCTACACGCGCATGCAGGATTTTCTGGCGAAGTACGTCGGTGCGGGTACGGGTGCGGGTGCGGGTGCGGCGACGGCCGACTGATACCACGTTGCGTTCAATCGATGCGCTGGGTAGCCCGGATGGAGCCCCGTCGGGGGCGGAATCCGGGGCTTGATGAAGCACCCTTCCCGGATTCCGCTGCGCTGCATCCGGGCTACGTGGTTTTCATAGTGCTTTCGCCGCAACGACGAACACGAATTTGCCCGCACGCCCATGTGACCCAGCCTACGGCGATCCGGTCAGAAACCGCGTCAGCGCATCGGCGGTGGCGCGCGGCTCTTCCATGATCGGCATGTGGCCGCAACCGTTGAGCAGGCTGGTACCGATCTGCGGCGCCGCGGACAAGCCCTTGCGCAGCGCATCCAGCGCAGAGGGATCGATCACGCGGTCGCCGCTGCACCACAGGCCCAGCACCGGCATGGTCAGCCGCGGCAGCACCGGCACCAGGGCATCGGCATCGGCCGGTGCGCGCAGCCGCGCCAGGGTGGCGTCGAGAAAGGGTTGCGCGGCGACGTTGCGCGCGATCAGCACGTCGGCGATGCGCGGCGGCACATACGGCGGCTTGACGAAGATCAGCCGCATGAAGCGCGCGAACTGCGCGCGGTCGCTGTAGGCGAAGGGATTCTGTCCGGCGGCCACGGCGCGCGCGAAGGCGTTGGGCTGGAACGGCAGGCCCGCCGAATCGAGCAGCGCCAGCGCGACCACGCGCTCGGGATGCTCGGCGGCATAGACGCCGGCGATGGCGCCGCCCATGGAGTGTCCGGCGAGCGCGAACTGCTGCAGTTTCAGCGCATCGACAAAACCCGCCAGTCGCTGTGCCTGGGCATGGACGCCGGCGTCGGCGCCGGGGATCGGCGAGGAGGCGCCATAGCCCGGCAGGTCGGGGATGATCAGATGAAAGTCGCGGCCGAGGTAGCGCGCGGTCGGCAGCCAGTCCTCGCGCGAGCCGCCGAAGCCGTGCAGCAGCACCAACGTCGGGCCCTTGCCGCCCTCGTAGTACACCCAGCGCGTGGTGCCGACCTGCAGCGTGCGGGTGTGCAGATCGGCCTGCCAGGCCTGCAGCGCGTAATCGCCGCGCAGCACCAGCCCGGGAGCGAACAGATACACGCCGCCCGCGCCGAGCACGAGCACCAGCAGCAGGATGCCCAGCGACTTCAGCCGGCGCCGCAGCATCCTGCGCAGCGGCGGCGTCGCGGTGTCGCGGTTCGTCGCGCCGGTCACAGCCGGTAGCCGCGGTGGATGGCGACGATGCCGGCGCTGAGGTTGCGCACCTCGACGTGGGCGAAGCCCGCGGCTTCCATCATCGCCTTCAGCGTGGCCTGGTCCGGGTGCTTGCGGATCGACTCGGCCAGGTAGCGGTAGCTGTCGGCATCGCCGGCGATCAGCTGCCCCAGCCGCGGCAGCACGCGGAACGAATGCAGGTCGTACAGCGGCGCCAGGGCGGGCGCGGTGATGCGCGAGAATTCCAGCACCAGCGCGCGGCCGCCGGGCTTGAGCACGCGCTGCATCTCGGCCAGGGCGCGGTCCTTGTCGGTGACGTTGCGCAGCCCGAAGGCGATGGTCACGGCGTCGAAGTTCCGATCCGGAAACGGCAGCGCCTCGGCGTTGAGCTGCGCCCAGTCGAGGCCGCGCACCAGGCCGCGGTCGGTCAGGCGGTCGCGGCCGACGCCGAGCATCGCCGCGTTGATGTCGCCGACCACCACGCTGCCCTCTGCACCAACGCGCGGCAGCAGCAGCGCGGCAATGTCGCCGGTGCCGCCGGCGAGATCCAGCACGCGGTCGCCGGCGCGCACGCCGCTGACGGCGACGAAGTGGCGTTTCCACAGCCGATGCATGCCGAACGACATCAGGTCGTTCATCAGGTCGTAGCGGGCGGCGACCGAGGTGAACACCGCGCCGACCAGCTTCTGCTTCTCGGTCACCGGGACTTCGCGGTAGCCGAAGTGGGTGGTGGATTCGTTCATCGCGGAGCGCTCGGTGCCGGTGGATCGAGGTGTCTATGGTAGCTCGCGCGGCAGTGCAACAAGCACGATGAATCGTGCTGGCGCTGCATCACGGGCAGCTCATGCTGCACTGGCAAAAACATCAGCGATCCTTATGGCGAGTCCGCAGGCATCTTTATTAGACGCGACTTAAACAGCGGCGTAGATTGCGTGGGCGCGCTTTGCGCTGCGTCCATTGGGAGGACTGTCATGAACATGCGTTCCGTGGTGTTTTCGCTGGCTGCTGCCCTGGCGTTTTCCTCGACCGCCTTCGCTGCGCAGCCGGCGGGCTTCTGGAACAAGCCCGCGATCAAGGATTTCGGCCCGGTGCACGTATGGCCGGAGGCCACTGACCGGCCCAACGCACACAGCACCTACAAGGCGCTGTTCGACGTGACCCAGGGCAATCCGGCGGCCGACAAGGTCAACCCCGGCCTCGATCACATCGCGCGCGCGGTCAACACCTTCGCTGCCGCCGGCGTGCCGCTGAGGCATCTGAAATTCGACGTGATCATCCATGGCGGCGCCACGCCGATCGCGCTGGGCGAGAAGGCCTACATGGCCAAGTACGGCCACGCCAACCCGAACCTGGCGGTGATCGAGGCGCTGAAGAAAGCCGGCGTCAACGTGATGGTCTGCGGCAACGCGCTGGGCGACATGGAATTCACCCCGGCCGAGGTCAACCCGGACATCAAGGTGGCGCTGTCGGCGCTGTCCACGCTCGTCATCCAGCAGAACCAGGGCTACGCGCTGATTCGCATGTAAGGCGCAGTCCACGCGTGCGCCGCCAGCGTGCGGCGCCCGCGTCCGTCGTCCGATCGAGGAGTCCACATGAGCCTGCACCGCAAATCCTGGCTGGCTGTGCTGTTGTGCGTGCTGGGCGCAAGCGGCCTCGGCGCCGCCCAGGCGACCGACACCGGCAAGCCGGTGACGCCGCCCCGGTACAACGAAACCCTGTATCCGCCGTGGTCGCACGGCGAGAACAATCCGGCCCTGCACAAGGGCCTCGAGTTCACCATTCCCGAAGTCGATTCGATGCCCGATTTCCACGGCAGCATCAACGACCCCAAGCTGGTGATCTACGTCGGCGGCAACTACTACTTCGCAATGGCGCCGCTGGTGCGGGCCTTCGAGGCCGAGCATCCCGAGCTGCGCGGCCGGATCTTCTACGTCACCATCCCGCCGGGCCTGCTGATCAAGGCGATGGAGCAGGGCAACACCTTCACCTCGGGCAACATGACCTTCACCGCCGCGCCGGACGTCTACGCCGCGGGCCTGAAGAAGGTCAAGGAGCAGATCGCGGCGGGCAGGCTGGTGGCGCCGGCGGTGCCCTACGTCACCAATAACCTGACCATCATGGTGCCCAAGGGCAACCCGGCCGGCATCAAGAGCCTCAACGACCTCGGCAAGCCGGGCGTGCGTCTGGTGATGCCCAACCCGGCGTGGGAGGGCGTGGCGCGGCAGATCGAGAGCAGCCTGCGCAAGGCGGGCGGCCCGGCGCTGGAAAAGATGGTGTACGACACCAAGGTCAGGGACGGGCACACCGTGCTGACCCACATCCATCACCGGCAGACGCCGCTGTTTCTGATGCAGGGCCTCGGCGATGCCGGCATCACCTGGAAGTCGGAAGCGATCTTCCAGGAGCAGGCCGGGCATCCGATCGGCCACGTGGATATCCCCCCGCAGTACAACACCACGGCGGTCTACGGCGCGGCGATGGTCAAGGGCGCGGCGCATCCCGCGGCGGCCAGGGCCTGGATCGAGTTCCTGCGTTCGCCGACGGCGCTGAAGATCTTCGAGCGCTACGGCTTCAAGGCGGCGCCCGCCACCGCCACCAAGGAGTAAGGCATGAGGACGTGGCGGCTCGGTGTATCCGCGCTGCTGGCGTTGTTGCTGGCGCTGCCCGCTGCCGCCGGTGCCGGCAGCGTGGTGCGGGTGTTCGGGCCGGGCGGCCCGGCACCGGCGATGAGGGCTGCTGCCGCCGTGTTCGAGAAAATGTATCCCGGGACGCAGGTCGTCGTCACCGCCGGGCCGACGCCGCAATGGCTGGCGCCGGCGCGCGCCGGAGGTGATGTGATCTACAGTGGTTCCGAGGCGATGATGGCCGACTTCGAGCGCGACCTCGCCGGCGTACTCGACCCGACCACGATCGAGCCGCTGTATCTGCGCCCCGCGGTGATCCTGGTGCGGCCGGGCAACCCCGACCGCATCACCGGTTTCCGCAGCCTGCTCCTGCCGGGGGTCAAGGTGATGGTGGTCAACGGCGCCGGCCAGGTCGGGTTGTGGGAGGACATTGCCGGCCGCGATGGCGACATCGCTACGGTGCGCGCGTTCCGGCGCAACATCGTCTATGCCGCGCCCAACAGCGCGCTGGCGCTCAAGCGCTGGCAGGACGATCCGTCGGTCCAGGCCTGGTTGATCTACAACATCTGGGCTGTGGCGCATCCTGGCGTGGCCGAGATCGTGCCGCTGGAGCCGTACTACCGGCTGTACCGCGACTGCGGGGTGGGCCTGACCGCGCGCGGCAAGGCGAGCGAGGCGGCGACGCGGTTCGTCGCGTTTCTCGAGAGTCCGCAGGGACGGACGATCTTTGAACACTACGGCTGGAACACGCGCGCGGCGCGCTGAAGCCACCGGAGCAGGCATGCTGACAGGGCATCGCTCGTTGATCGCGTTGGCCGCCGCTCTCGGATTGAGCGCGGGTACCCCCGCCGAGGCGGCGGCGGACGGTGCGCGCATCGCCCAAGCGGGCAACGGCGCGGGCGCCGCACCCTGCGCGGCCTGCCACGGCACGCGCGGCGAAGGCCATGCCGCCGCGGGTTTTCCGCGTCTGGCTGCGCTGCCTGCGGATTACATCGTCGCCCAGCTGCAGGCGATGGCTGCCGGCACGCGCGCCAGTCCGGTGATGATGCCGATTGCCAAGGCGCTGACATCCGGCGAGCGGCAGGCGGTGGCCGCGTACTACGCGACACTGTCGCCGCCGGCGCCCGTCGCGACGTCCGCCGCCGCGCCGCCGCCGGTCGCCGGCAAGGCGCTGGCGGAGATCGGGCGCTGGTCGCGGCAACTGCCGGCTTGCGACCAGTGCCACGGACCGGGCGGGGTCGGCGTCGGCACGGCGTTTCCGCCGCTCGCGGCGCAACCGGCGAGCTACCTGCGCAGCCAGCTGCAGGCGTGGAAGGATGGCCGGCGCGCCGGCGGCCCGCTGGATCTGATGAGCGGGATTGCGCGCAAGCTGGATCCCGCCGATATCCAGGCGGTCGCCGACTACTACGAGGCACGGCCTGCGCGTGCCGCGAACGGCGGCATGCCATGAATCGCCCCATCGCCATGCTGCTCGCCACCGCGGGAATGGCCATGGCCGCCGACGCCCTGCGTGTCGCCGATGCCGCGCCCGCCGCGGCACGGCCCGCGCCGGTGTACACGCCGCCGCCCCGCGATGCGATCCCGGACGGACCTTTCGGCGACGTGGTCCGCCGCGGCGAGGCGATCTTCCTGCATACCCGGCGCGAGGCGGGCGCCTATGTCGGCAACGAACTCAGCTGCCAGAACTGCCATCTCGATGCCGGGCGCCTGGCGAACGCGGCGCCCCTGTGGGGCGCGTATCCGATGTATCCGGCGTTCCGCGCCAAGAACAATCACGTCGTCACTTTCCAGGAGCGCCTGCAGGGCTGTTTCGTGTTCAGCATGAACGGCAGGGCGCCGCCGCTGGGCAGCCCGGTGTTGGTGGCGCTGGAGAGTTATGCCTACTGGATGTCGAGCGGTGTACCGGTTGGCACCGAGGTGGCCGGGCGCGGCTATCCGAAGCTGTCCGCGCCGGCACGGCCGCCCGACTACGACCGGGGCGAGGTGGTTTACGGGAAACGGTGCGCGCTTTGTCACGGCGCCGACGGCCAGGGTCGGTACGCCAGCAACGGGCGCCTGGCATTTCCGCCGCTCTGGGGGCCGCAGTCGTTCAAGTGGGGTGCCGGCATGGCCAACGTCGATCTCGCTGCCGGCTTCGTCAAGGCCAACATGCCGCTCGGGCTCGGCGGCAGCCTGAGCGACCAGGATGCCTGGGACGTGGCGATGTTCATCGACAGCCACGAGCGTCCGCAGGATCCGCGCTTTCTCGGTGATGTCGAGAGGACGGCGCGCGAGTACCACGACACCCCGTGGTCGAATTACGGCAAGGTCGTCAATGGCAAGAAGCTCGGCCTCGGCGTGAGGAACGCCGAGAGTCACGGTGGCGGGCAGCGCGAGCGCTGATCCCGACCCGCCCCGAACACGCAGCGTCAACCGCTCGCGACACCGATCCTCCTTTCCGCAGGTCCGCAGAGGTTCCCGATCATGGCCACTACCGCAACGAACTCGCTCACTCCCGACAACAATGCCGCCTGGCGGCTGATCGGCATCGTGCTGCTCGCCGTGCGCTTCACCCAGGGCTGGATCTTCTGGGGCGGCGGCACCCGGCGTTTCATTTACGCGCCGAGCAAGCTCGATCCGCATGCTCCGAGCTGGATGGCCAACAAGTTCCAGTCGGCGATGCCCGGTGCGCTGCTCGGCATGGATCATGTCGTCGACTACATGCTGCGCCACTTCACCCTGCTGTACACCGGCATCATCGTGTTCAGCGCCGTCGAACTGATCTTCGGCCTGTTCCTGATCTTCGGCTTCATGACGCGCCTCTCGGCGCTGGCGACGATCGGCATCAGCTTCGTGCTGATGCTGCTGTTCGGCTGGCAGGGCGCCACCTGCATCGACGAGTGGACGATGGCTTCGGCCAATTTCGCGATGGGCGTGGCGCTGTTCATCGGCGGCTCGGCGGCCTGGTCCGTCGACAGCTGGATGCTGCGGCGCAATCCGGCACTGGCCGTGCGCGGCTGGTTCCAGTGGTTCGGCAGCGGCCCGTGGAGCAGCACGCGGGTCAACCGCCTGGGCCTGATCGGCGCGGTGGTCACCGTGCTGTTCGTGGTGCTGACCTACAACGACTTCCGCGGCTCGGTGATCACGCCGTTCCACGGCGGACCGGTCAGTCCGTCCAAGCATCACGTCAGCCTGTCGGCTGGCAGCGTCGGCAGCGACGGTGCGGTGCGCTTCACCGCGTATCTCGATGCCGGCACGCCGGCCGAGCCCGCCAACATCATCCGCGCCGAGCTGATCGGGCCGCAGGGCCAGGTGGTGGAGGCGTGGGACGGCGCCACGCTGGCGGCGCTGCCGAAGAGCGCCTTCGCCAACGACTACGACTACAACAAGTTCGCTCCGGGCTACGCCGGCATCACCGCCAAGATGGGTGCGCGCGCGGCCATCAGCCTGCCGCCGGCACGGCCGGGCCTGAGCCTGGCCCATGGCACCTATGCGGTGGTCCTGCACAGCGTCAACGGCCACAGCTTTACCTTGCAGGTGCAACGTCCCTGAATGCCAAGTTGCATTCAATCGGTACGATGCGTAGCCCGGATGGCGCCTCTTGAGAGGCGCCATCCGGGGCCGTCCCCGGCCGGATTCCCGGATTCCGCTGCGCTGCATCCGGGCTACGCGGTTTTCATGTCTTGATCGCGAACGCGTATCAATCGCCGCCGTCGTCGTGACGCAGTTCGGGCTCGGCGGTGGCCGGCTCGCTGCCCGGCGTGATCTTGAGGATGGCCTGACGCACCGCGCGCGACAGCACCACGCGCGCGTCGCGCACGATGTCGGCGAGGCCGGCGTCGAAATCGAGCTTGCCGTCGGCGCCCGGCCGCACCACGCCGCGCGCGCGCAGCTGCTGGATGAAGCCGCGGAACAGCGCCTTGTCGAAATACTCCGGCGCGCCCAGTTGCAGCAGCAGGGCCAGACGCTGGCCGGTCAGCACGCACTGGGTTTCCAGCTCCTGCGCGGTGAGCGTGCCGGGGCCGTTCTTGACCAGCGCGGCGAGCGCGATGTAGTAGCGCTCGAAGGCCTGCAGCAGGCTGTGCGCGATCACCCGCAGCTGATAGGCGCCGTCACCCTGACCGGGGCCGCGCTCGAGCACGCGGCCGTCGCCCTGCGCCTCGAGCAGGCCGCGACGCAGGAAGAACCCGATCGTCGCCTGCAGGCGCTCGCCGAAACCGTCCTCGTCCCACGGCAGGAACAGCTCGCTGCGGATGAACGGGTACACCAGCCGGCCCAGGCGCAGCAGCGCGGCGCGCGTCATCCGCCGGTTGTTGAGAAAGCACGCCGCCACCCACGCCGCGCACGCGTACAGGTGCAGCACGTTGTTGCGGAAATAGCTGAGCAGGACGGCCTGGTCGCCCTCGCACAGCAGCACGTCGCCCAGCGGATGCCGCACCCGCCGTACCCAGCCCATGCGCTCGCCGTAGGCGACGATCTCGGCCGGCGTCGCCGGGGTGACGGTGACGCGCTCGGCGTACGGCAGCTCCTGCAGCAGCGCCTTGCTCAGTTCGAGCTGTGCCAGCAGATCGCTCTCGGCCATCGCGTGCTTGGGCGTGGCCAGCAGCGCCAGCGCCAGCAGGTTGATCGGATTGACGTCGGCGGCGCGATTGATCTCCACGTGCACGCGCTCGGCCAGCGTGTCGATCAGGCCCGGCAGCCAGGCGGGCTTCTCGTCCTCGGCGCCGCGCGCGGCGCGCCATTCCGGCGCGGCGCGGTCCAGCAGCGGTTCGAGCAGGATCGGCTCGCCGAAGTTGAGGGTGACGCGGCCGTAGCGCTGGCGCAGCACCTTCAGCGCGCGCAGCGCGCTCCACAGCGATTCCTTTTCCTTGGGTTGCCCGCTCAGCTCGCCGATATAGCTGCTGCCCTCCATCAGCTTCTCGTAGCCGATGTAGACCGGCTGGAACAGTACCGGCCGCCGCGGCGAGCGCAGGAAGGCGCGCACCGTCATCGCCAGCATGCCGCTGCGCGGCGCCAGCAGGCGTCCGGTGCGCGAGCGTCCGCCCTCGACGAAATACTCCAGCGCCACGCCGCGCTGGAACAGCTGATCGACGTAGGCGGCGAACACCGTCGAGTACAGCGCGTTGGCCTTGAAGCTGCGGCGCAGGAAGAACGCGCCGCCGCGGCGCAGGATCGGGCCGATCAGCGGCAGGTTGAGGTTGACGCCGGCAGCGATGTGCGGCGGCACCAGGCCATTCTGGTACAGCTGGTAGCTGAGCAGCAGGTAGTCGGCATGGCTGCGATGGCAGGGCACGTAGATCACCTCGTGGCCCGGCGCGATGGCGCGCAGCGATTCCAGGTGATGCATGCCGATGCCGTCGAACAGCTTGTTCCAGAAGCCCGACAGCAGGAACGACGCCGAGCGCACCACCGGATGCGAGTAGTCGGCGGCGATTTCCAGGGCGTAGGTGCGCGCGCGCCGCCACGCCGCGGCGCGGCTGATGCTCTCGCGCAGCGCGGTCTGGGTGATCGCCTGGCGCACCGACTCGGTGTTGAGCACGGCGTCGACCACGGTACGCCGGTGCGACAGGTCGGGGCCGATCACCGCGGCGCGGATGCGCCGGAAGTGCGCGCGCAGCACACGCGTCAACTTGCGTGCCAGCCGCGGCGGCGCCTCGCCGGCCGCGCGCGACTCGGCGAGCACCTGGCGCAGGCTGACCGGTGGCGAAAAATGCACGATGGTGTCGCGGCCGTTCAGCAGCAGCGCCAGCAGACGGCGGAAGCGGCCGACCATCACCCAGTTTTCCGAGAACAGCACGCGGAACCAGCCGGATTGGCGGTTGGGCGCGCGGCCGACGTAGATCGCCACCGGCACCACCTGGATGTCCTGCTGCGGCTGCGCCTCCAGTCCGCGCAGCAGCGCCAGCAGCGCCTCGCGCGCCGCGCGCCGGCGCAGTCGCCCGAAGATCAGGCCGTCGCGGCGGTTGAGCGCGAACAGCGCGCGCCGCCGGCGCAGGCCGGGCGCATTGATCGGCCGCAGCGGCGGCGGCAGTCCGGCCTCGCGGCAGGCGCGGTCGAGGATCAGCGCATCCGACAGGCCGTGGCGCTCGATCACGTAACACGCCGGTGCGTCCGGCTTGAGCAGCTGCGCCGGCTCGGCGGGATCGCGCTTGATGCGCAGCCATGGCGCCAGCAGGCGGCCGAGCAGGGCCATCCACCAGGGCGCACCGGAGTCGTACGGGCGGTTGTCGATCATGGCCGGGCGCGGGGGCGCGATCGGTTCAATGCGTCGGGCCCGCGGGCGCCGACCGCGCGACCGACGGCACGGTTGCCGGTGCGCGCGCGGTGGCGGCGATGGCGGGCGGCGGGGTTGTCGTGCCGGCCGCCGCCGCGCGGGCCGCCAGTGCCGCGGCGCGCTTGCGCCAGTCCAGCAAGGTGTCGCGGTCGTACCAGCGGCCGTCCTGCCGGATCATCGTCGATTCGCTGCTGATCGGCTTGCCGAGCAGGT
>JAJYMF010000287.1 GCA_021787175.1 Pseudomonadota bacterium
CGAAGCGTCGCGCAGCACGCTGCGGATCAGCAGCAGTCCATCGCCGGCCAGCCGATCGGCGGCCGCGGCGAGCAGGGCGTGTTGATCGTCGCGATCCAGATAGTGCAGCACGTCGAGCAGCACGACGTGGCCGCACCACGGCGGCAGTGCGGCGAGGTCGCCTTCGCGCAAATCGGGCGGTGGCCGCAGGTCGCGCGCCGCGTTGCGGCCGGCGATGATCTTGCGCACATCGTGATCGACGCCGAGATAGTCGCCGCGGTAACCATGCTCGCGCAGCCACTGGCCCAGCAGGCCCATGCCGCAGCCGAGATCGAGCACCGGCAGCGCCGCTGCGGCGTCAAGCAGCAGCCCGCTCACCGCTGCAAATGCCGGGTCGTGGATCAGCTTGCCGCGCACGTAGCCCTGCCGCCAGCGTCCCGCGAAACGCGTGGCGATGCGTTGCGCAGCGTGTCGCGTCTCGTCAGGATTGCCGTCGCGGGAATGATCCATGCTGAGCCGCATCCTGCGCGATCGGCGGACCAACGAAAAGGCCGGCCTGCTCGCGGACCGACCCTTGGTGGGACTGCGGCAAACCCGGCGGGTTACTTGCAGGTCACCCCGACCGCCGTGAAGGCGTTGGCGACATCCGTGGTCGAGTAGCCGTAGTCGATCGCGGCGCTGCGCACGCCGCAGGCACCCGAGTTGAACGTCGTCGTCGCCGTCCAATACAGGGCATTGGCGCGAGCAAAGACTTCGAAGGCCTTGCGCGTGTTCCAGCCCGTCTTCTTGGCCAGTGTGCAGAACGCCCTGTTGTAGACGCCGCTGGAGTAATGCACATCGAGGCCGCTGTAGTACTGGGAGGCGTCGTCGATCGAAGCGCCGTCGGTCGAGGGCGTGCACAATCCAGCGCAGGGCGGTGCCGTTCTTGATGATCTCGGCGCCGACCAGCCAGTCGTTGCTGCCGCGCGAGTAATACTCGGCAGCCTCGCCGGCCATGTCCGAGAACGCCTCGTTGATGCCGCCCGACTGTCCCGAGTACTGCAGGCTGGAGTGCTGTTCGGTGAACCCGTGGCTGATCTCGTGCGAGGTCACGTCCAGCGACACCAGCGGATAGAAGTAGCTGGCGCCGTCGCCGAAGTACATCGCGGTGCCGTTCCCGAAGGCGTTCTCGTAACTCCTGCCGTAGTGGACGCGCATCACCAGTTGGAAGCTCAGTGGAGCCACCCCGAACCAGCCGCGATACATGCCGTCGATCACGCCGCCGAAAAAGTGCGCGTCATTAGATCGGCGAGTAGGCACCGTTGATGCCGTCGCCGCCGCTGGTCGCGCAGGTGAAACTCCATAACGTCGCGTTCCACGACCACGCCGCTGCCGTAGACCGGCACTCCGCCGAAGGTCTGCTGCTCGCGCGTTTTCAGCGTGCCGTGGGCTGTGTACAAAGCCAGTCGGCGTGCAAAGTCGTTGCCTGGACTCAGTGCCAAAGTGTTCGCCAGCCCCTGTGTGGCCGCGTTGCCGAGGCGGCCGGTGCGGATGGGTTCGGTTGTGGCGGCGGTTGCGGACGCGGCGAATGCGACGCCCATGGCGGCGAGCACCGCGTACGCGATCGGCTTCGGAATCATGTGTTGTGTCCCCGAGTGATCGAAATGGGCGCATGGGCCCCGTACCGCAGTGCGTCCCCTGTATCGCAGCCCACGGGTTGCATGTCCTGTGCAGACGGTCTGCGCAAGCAAAGTAATTAAATCGTATTTGATTCGCAATGTTATGCGTGGAATGACCCGGTCTCGTCCGGCAAGCCGTTACCCTGCGGCCTTTGACTCGGAATGCCCGCGATGCCGCTGTTGGTCCGTTTGCGCGAACTGGATGCTGCCCAGCGTCACGTCGTCGCCGCCAGCTTTCTGGGCTGGACGCTGGATGCGTTCGATTTCTTCCTGTTGGTGATGATGCTGCCGACGCTGGCCCGCACTTTCGCGGTCGGCGTGCCGGCGGTCGCCGTCGCCATCACCCTGACGCTGGCGATGCGCCCGCTGGGTGCGCTGATCTTCGGGCGTCTGGCCGATCGCTACGGGCGTCGCCCGGTGCTGATGGCCGACATCGTCCTCTACAGCGTACTGGCGGCGCTGGCGGGGGCATCGACCTCGCTGACCATGCTGCTGGTGCTGCGCGCGCTGTTCGGCATCGCGATGGGCGGCGAGTGGGGGCTGGGCGCCGCCTTGACCATGGAGAGCATCCCCGCCGCGGCGCGCGGCGCGGTATCGGGACTGCTGCAGGAGGGCTACGCGTTCGGTTATCTGCTGGCCTCGGCGGCGTACTTCGGCCTGTTCGAATTCATCGGCTGGCGCGGCATGTTCCTGCTCGGCCTGTTGCCGGCGCTGCTGGTGCTGTATGTACGCCGGCATGTGCCGGAGTCGCCGGTGTGGAACGCGCGCGCGCGCGGTTGCCCGGCGGCCGCATCGCCGCGCATCGACTGGAGGCGGCTCGCGCCGCGATTCCTGTTCCTGGTGCTGCTGATGACGGCGTTCAATTTCTTCAGCCACGGATCGCAGGACTTGTATCCCACCTTCCTGCAGCAGCAGCGCCATTTCAGCGTGCACCAGACCGGACTGCTGACGATGGTGCTCAATGTCGGCGCCATCGTCGGCGGTCTTTTCTTCGGCGCGGCTTCCGAGCGCATCGGCCGCCGCCGTGCGATCGTGATCGCCGCTTTGCTGGCCTTGCCCGCCATCCCGCTGTGGGTCTGGGCGCCGACCCCGCTGCTGCTCGGCGCGGGCGCCTTCGTGCTGCAGTTCATGGTGCAGGGCGCGTGGGGCGTGGTGCCGGTGCACATCAACGAGCTGTCGCCCGACGGCGTGCGCGGTACCTTGCCGGGTTTTGCCTACCAGACCGGAAACCTGATCGCGGCCAGCACGGCGCCACTGCTGTCGATGCTGGCGCTGCGCAACCATGGCGACTACGCGGCCGTGATGGCGATCTTTGTCGCCGGCGTTGCCGTGCTCGTCGCGGTGGTTACCGCGCTGGGCCCGGAAGCGCGCGGCGCCCGTTTCGGTGCCGGTGCGGGTCCATGAACGGCGGCGATTTCAGCGGACGCGCGGTGCTGGTCACGGGCGGCGCGCAGGGCATCGGCCGCGGCATCGCCGAGTTCGCGGCGAACCGCCCGGAGTGACGGTCCGCACCGCCGCGGCTAACATGACCGGTTTTCCGCGAGGATCCACGCATGAAGGCCGGCAAAGATACGGTGGTCAGCATCCATTACACGGTCAGTGATGCGACCGCAGCCGCGATCGAGAATTCGCGCGAGCGCGGCGAGCCGGTCGCGGTACTGCTCGGGCACGGCGGTCTGATCGCCGGCGTCGAGCACGCGCTGGAGGGCCGTACGGCCGGCGAACGCTTCCACGTGACGGTCGCTCCGGAGGAAGCCTACGGCCCGCGTCGCGAGAACGCGATCCAGCGCGTGCCGAAGAAGTACTTCCATCGCCCCGAGCGTCTCAGGCCCGGCATGACCACCACGCTGGCGCTGAAGGAGGGTGGTCGGCAGGCGGTCACCGTGCACAAGGTCGGCATGACCACCGTCGACGTCGACACCAATCATCCGCTGGCCGGCAAGATATTGAGTTTCGACATCGAAGTGGTCGAAGTACGCGAGGCGCAGCCGGAAGAGTTGGCGCACGGTCACGCGCACGGCCCGCAGGGGCACGTGCACGCTGACGTGTAGCTCGCGTCCGGACGAAGGCAGGACCGGCGCTTGCCACGCCCTGCCGTCCCGCGTCAGACCAGCGCGATCTCGACGTCGATGTTGCCGCGGGTGGCGTGCGGAATTTCTGCAACGTGACGACGGCGCGAGCAATGCTCATTCGAGGACGCGCTTGCCGTAGAGGAAATGCCGGGCCCAATAGGGATTGCTGAGCGGATCGAGGCGCACCGTGCCGCCGGTGTCGGGGGCATGCACGAAACGGCCCTTGCCGACATAGATGCCGACATGACTGATGCCGTCGCCTTCGGTGTTGAAAAACACCAGGTCGCCGGGCGCGAGGCGATCGCGCGCCACGCGCGGCGCATCCAGCGCACCCATCTGCCGGGTCGTGCGCGGCAGATCGACTCCGGCCGCGGTTCGGAAGACGTAATCGACCAGTCCGCTGCAGTCGAAGCCGCTGCCGGGCGTGTTGCCGCCATAGCGGTAGGGCGTGCCGACCAGGCCGATGGCGCTGAACAGCACGTCATTCGCGCGCTCGGCGTAGGCCGTTCCGGGTTGCGGCCGCGGTGGCGCACTGGCGCAGGCGGCCAACAGCAGCACGGCCGACCATGCAAGGACACGCGACGCGAGGCGGCGAACAGTCATCGGCGATCCCGCAACAGTCGACGGGAGCCTAGCCAAGTGCGGGACGGCTGGAAACCCCGCAGCCCTCGGCGCGGGTTTTGCCGACGGCGTTCGCCGATGCCGTGACGGGAGGGCGCAGCCGCTTCAGCTGACCACGGCGAGGCGCACCGCTTCCGGCAGCGGAGCGGGGTCGATCGCAGCGGCCAGCTCATCGGCCATGCCGACATCGAAGGCATACTGACGCTCCATGGCCGCCCGGCGCACGGCAGAGGCGATCGGCGCACCGGCCGCCAGTTCGGCGAACAGCGCTTGCTGATGGGCATCGAAGCCGGGATCGGAGCGGGCTTCGTCCAGGGCTGCGATCAGGGTTGCCAGCCAGCCGGAATGCGGCGAGCGCAGGGCGAGGAGCAGGGTGGGCGTGGTGGCGGTCATGATGGTGCCTCCGGTTTGCCCGAAGGGAAGCAGGAAAAGTGCCAAATGTAAAAATCAATGAAATCCATTGACCTGAGAACGAAAGCGAAGGCTGTTTCGACCGATTTGCGTCACTTGCAGTGGCCGTCCTGGACACCCCGGGTCAGGCGTCGCCCGCGAAGCAGGGTGAACGCAGTGCGGCCGCGTCTGCGTCAAAGCGCCGGCCCGTCGCCGCGCCGGGCTGCGTAAACTTGGCCGATGGACCGGCAGCACAGCGACGTACTGATTCTCGGCGGCGGCGTGATCGGCCTCGCCTGCGCGTTGTACCTGCGCCGCGCCGGTGCCGGCGTGCGCATCCTCGAACAGGGCACGCCGGCTGGGGGGGCCTCGCACGGCAATTGCGGCACGCTGACGCCCAGCCATGCGCCGCCGCTGTCGGCGCCCGGCACGATCGGTCGCGCGCTGGGCTGGATGCTGAAACGCGACGCGCCGCTGTACGTCAATCCGCGGCCCGACTTCGAGCGCCTGCGCTGGCTGCTCGGGTTTGCGCGCCGCTGCAACCCGCGCGATTTCGCCGCCGCCGCCGCCGCGCGCGCGGCGATCCTGCAGCGCTCGCGTGTGCTGATCGAGGCGCTGGTGCGCGAGGAGTCGCTGGACTGCGGCTTTGCGCCCTCCGGTACCCTGATCGTGTTTCGCGACCGCCGCGTCTTCGAGCGCGAACGAGGGCATGCGGACGCGCTGCGCCGGCTGCAGATCCCGGTCGAGGTCCTCGCCGGCGCCAGCGCCGAGGCGCTGGAACCGGCGCTGGCACCGGGCGTGGCGGGCGCCTTCCTGCATCCGGGCGATGCCTGCCTGCGCCCCGACCGCTACGGTGCGGAACTGGCGCGGCGGGTGACCGAACGGGGCGGCGTGATCGAACAGGGCGCGCGCATCGAGGGCTTCCGCCTCGACGGCGATCGCATCGTCGGGGTCGCCACGTCGAGCGGCGAGTTCAGCGGCGACCGGGTGGTGCTGGCGCTCGGCGCGTGGTCGCCGCTGACCGCGCGCGCGCTGGATTTGCGGCTGCCGATGCAGCCCGGCAAGGGCTATTCGATCACCTGGCCGGCGCAGACTGCCGCACCGCGCATCCCGCTGGTGCTGAAGGAACGCAGCGTCTGCGTCACCGCCTGGGGCGACGGCTTCCGGCTGGGCAGCACCATGGAGTTTTCGGGCTATACCGAAGGCCTCAATCGCGTGCGTCTGGACGCGCTGACGCGCGGTGCGCGCGTTTATCTGCGCAATGTGCCGCAGGTGTCGCCGCAGGAAGAGTGGTGGGGCTGGCGCCCGATGTGCGTGGACGAGCTGCCGCTGATCGGGCTCAGCACGCGCTGGACCAACCTGATGCTGGCCACCGGTCACGGCATGCTCGGCGTGAGCATGTCGGCGGCGACCGGCGAACTGGTGACGGCGCTGTGCCGAGGCACGGCGCCGGCGTTCGATCCCGATCCATACGCGCCCGCACGGTTCGGCCTGTGATCCGCGACGCAGCGCCGCATGCGTTATCGCGCAACAGCGCCTAGGATGCGGAAACCGACCAGCGGAGAACGCGCGCCATGAAAGCGAATGTGGGTCGTCTGGACCGTATCGTGCGCATTGCCGTCGGCATCCTCCTGCTTGCCCTGATCGTGCTGGTCCCCGGTCCCGAGCGTTGGTGGGGCCTGCTCGGGGTGATTCCGCTCGCCACTGCGTCGCTGAGTTTCTGCCCGCTCTACGGCGTGCTCGGCGTCAGTACCTGTCCGGCGCGCAAATCCTGAGCGTGCCCATGAGCGGATTCAGCCTGCAGCGCGGCAGCGTGCCGCTGCTGGTGAGCCTGCCGCACGACGGCACCGAATTGCCGGCGGCGCTGGCCGCGCGCATGACGTCCGCCGCGCGCGCGCTGCCCGACACCGACTGGTTCGTCAGCCGGCTGTACGCGGTTGCGCGCGAGCTGGGCGCCAGCGTGCTGAAGCCGTCGTGGTCGCGCTACGTGGTCGATCTCAACCGGCCGCCCGACGGCGCGGCCTTGTATCCGGGCCGCTTCGAGACCGGCATCTGCCCGCTGCGCACCTTCGCCGGCGAGCCGATCTACGGTGCCGGCAACGATCCCGACACTGCCGAGATCGCCGCGCGCGTCGCGCAGTACTGGCAGCCGTATCACGCCGCGCTCGCCGCGGAACTCGAACGCCTGCAGGCCGCGCACGGGCGCGTTCTGCTCTGGGATGGACACTCCATTCGCGGCGAGCTGCCGCAGTTGTTCCCGGGTGCGCTGCCCGATCTCAATCTGGGCACCGCGGACGGCGCCAGCTGCGGTTCCGGTCTGGCGCTGGCGCTGGCCCACACGCTGGCTGCGCAGTCGGCGTACACGTTCGTCATCAACGGCCGCTTCAAGGGCGGTTACATCACGCGCCATTACGGCCGGCCCGACCAGGGCATCCATGCGGTACAGCTGGAGCTGGCGCAGCGCACCTATCTCGACGAGGCGACGGCGCACTGGGACGCCGCCCGCGCGACGGCCCTGCAGGGTCTGTTGCGGCGCCTGCTCGAAACCGGATTGGCGGCGCTGTGAAGACGCACAACGAATGCGGGAATTCTGAACAGCCGCGCGCAAACGGCCGCGTGCGTTCAGCTGTGGGAAGGGCGGCGCGGGGCAGTGTTCATGCGCCGCGTCGCCAGTGGCCATCCGGCCCGGTCAGCGGCCTAACTTTCACGACGAGGTGAGTTCCATGCGCAAGATCGCGATCACGACCCTGCTGGCGGGTGGGCTGTTGCTGTCGGCGGGCGCTTTCGCCCAGGGTGCGGCGCAGTCCGAGCCGGCCAAGCCGGCGTCTGCCCATGAAATGAAGCACGAAATGAAGCATGAAACCAAGCACCAGGAAATGATGGAATCAAAGCACAAGGAAATGATGGAGAAGAAGCACGAGAAAAAGATGGACCACAAGAAGACCTGGCACCACAAACAAGCCATGCACCACGAGACGAAGAAGACCCAGCATCACGAAATGAAGAAGGCCGAGCCGGCACCGGCCAAGAGCGGCGGCTGACAGCAGCGCGCCACGGTCGCAGCCATAGCCCCGGTCGGATTCCCGGCCGGGGTTTTTGCATCCGCGATTCGCTCACTGACTGACCGAATGCACGCGATCGCGGGAACATCGATGTTCGCGGTAGGTATCGGGCGGCGCGCCGCCGGTCGGCGGCGGCTGCGCCGCGACGCGCGCCGCCTCGCGCAGCAGGACGTGATCGTCGAGGTCGCGCGCGCTCAGCCGGTAGCGCCCGGGCCGCAGCCAGAGCTGGCGCACCTCGCCGGGGCAGTCGAGCACCAGCCGATCGGCCGGGATCGAATCCGGGCCCTCATCACGGTAGCGTGCATCGATCAGGCAGGGAAAGTGGTCCATGCACAGTCCGTCGCCGATCTGATACGGAGAGCGCAGGCTGCCGAGACTGAGCCAGGTCGGGCGGCCGCGCACCAGCAGCTCCTGCGGGAAGAACACGCTGACGTCATAGGCGCCCGGACGCAGTGACCACGGCGCGCCCGCGGCGTTCTCGAACACGATCGGCTGCGCCGGATGCAGCGCGGCGATCACCGCACTCCAGGTCGGCTGGTCGTCGCTGGCGTTGATGTGGCCGAACAGCATGGTCTGCTCGATCGCCAGCGGATCGATGCCGGAGATCCGCATGAAGTGCTCGGCCATCGACTGGCCGCCAAGGAACACGCCCTGCTTCTGGATGTGCGCATAGCCGGCGTTGACCACCAGGCGCGCGCCGGGATGGTCCTTGATCGCGCGATCGTAGAGGTTCTGCGCCTGCTCGCGTTCGCGCGCATCGCCGGTGGCGTCGGACTCGGCCTCGTAGGCGACCACGCGATAGCCCAGCCTGAGCGCCGTGCGCACCAATTCGGCATAGATCGGCTCCTCGGTGTAGAAGCCGGTCGCGCGGACGGGATAGCCGCGCTTGGCCAGCGCCGGCATGTCGCTGTGGTAGAGCGTCTCGGCGGCGAAGGTGTTGAAGCCCTCGGCGCGCAGTTTCGCCAGCAGCTGCACGGTCAGCGTGCGCGTGATCGGCGCGCTGTGGTTCTCGTTGAAGAAGACCGCCTTGCGGTCCTTGGCCAGCGCGGCGATCGCGTCCAGCGCCGGCAGCGCGTGCCAGCGCGGGTCGGCCAGGGGCGAGGGCGCGTCGCCGGGCAGGGCCGGCTGGGCGATCGAGAAGCTGCGCTCGGCGGCCACGTAGTCGCCAATGTAGGTCTGATACCAGCTGACGTACTGGCTGAAGATGGCGTGGAACGCCGCGCCCTTGTCGCCGTCGTAGGCATTGCGCATCAGCTGGTATTGTGCCAGCAGCCCTTGCGCCCTCTTCGCCTGATCGAAGATCTGCTCGGACTTGTTGAAGGCGGCGATCTGCTCGGCCTGCCACTGCGCCGGCGTCGGTTGCGTGTCCTGTGCGGCGGCGCCGGATGCGCAGCAGGCGAGCATCAGCATCCCGCAGAAGGGCAGCGTCCACGCGGCCTGGCTCAGACGCAACGGCATCGGCGCGACTCCGGGCGACGGTTCGTGCCGAGTCTAGCCGCACCGGGATGCCCCGGCATGAGCCGGCGGTCAGGCTCCGAAATCGAGCCCCGCGGTCAGCCGCTGTTGTGCGCGCTCATAGGCTTGTGCCAGCGCGCCGGGGCTGTCCACGTCCATGCCGAGGTCGCGCAGACGGCCGTCGAACAGGCTGTAGATCCAGCCATGCACGGTGAGCGGCTGGCCGCGCTCCCAGGCGTCCTGCACCGTGGTGGTCTGGCAGACGTTGACGGCCTGCTCGATGACGTTCAACTCGCACAGGCGGGCGTGGCGCAGGCTGGGCAGGTCGAGTTCGGCCAGCGCTGCGCGGTGTTTGTGCATCACATCGCCGACGTGGCGCAGCCAGTTGTCGGCCAGACCCACGCGGCGCTCTTCCAGCACCGCCTGCACGCCGCCGCAGCCGTAATGGCCCACGACCATGACGTGCTCGACCTTGAGCACGTCGATCGCGAACTGCAGCACGCTCAGGCAGTTGAGATCGGCGTGCACCACCACGTTGGCGACGTTGCGATGGACGAACACCTCGCCCGGCGGCAGATCGACGATCTCGTTGGCCGGCACGCGGCTGTCGGAGCAGCCGATCCACAGGTACTTGGGCGCCTGCTGCTGCGACAGCCGCTTGAAGAAACCCGGATCGTGCGCGTGCAGGCGCTCGGCCCAGCGGCGATTGTTCTCGAGCAGGTCGGTGAGCGTGTTCACGGCGGATGGTGCTCTCGGAATGGGGGCAGCGGTTGCCGCCATGATGTTCAGAACGTGGCGCTGCCGGGCGCGCGCGGGTAGGGGATGGCGTCGCGGATGTTGGCGAGGCCGCAGACGTAGCAGACCAGCCGCTCGAAGCCGAGGCCGAAGCCGGCATGCGGCACCGTGCCGTAGCGGCGCAGGTCGCGGTACCAGCCGTAGTGCGCCGGATCGAGCCCGAACTGCACGATGCGCCGATCGAGCACGTCGAGGCGCTCCTCGCGCTGGCTGCCGCCGATGATCTCGCCGATCCCGGGCGCCAGCACGTCCATCGCCGCGACGGTGCGGCCGTCGTCATTGAGGCGCATGTAGAAGGCCTTGATCTTCTCGGGGTAATTCATCACCACCACCGGCCGGCCGACGTGCTCCTCGGTGAGATAGCGCTCGTGCTCGGTCTGCAGATCGTGGCCCCACTCGGGCGCGTACTCGAAACGCTTGCCCGACTTTTGCAGAATGGTCACCGCCGCGCCGTAGTCGATGCGCTCGAACGGCGCCTGCACCAGGGCCTCCAGTCGGCGCACCGCGTCGGGCTGCACGCGCTCGGCAAAGAAGGCCATGTCGTCGGGGCGCTCGTCCAGCACCGCCTTGAACAGGTACTTGAGGAAAGCCTCGGCGAGGTCGGCGTCGGCGGCGAGGTCGGCGAAGGCGATCTCCGGCTCGATCATCCAGAACTCGGCCAGATGCCGCGCGGTGTTGGAATTCTCGGCGCGGAAGGTCGGCCCGAAGGTGTAGACCCTGCTCAGCGCCAGACAATAGGCCTCGACGTTGAGCTGGCCCGAGACGGTCAGGAACGCCTCCTTGCCGAAGAAATCCTTGCCGAAGTCGATGCCGCCCTGCGCCGTGCGCGGCAGGTTGGCCAGATCCAGCGTCGAGACGCGGAACATCTGTCCGGCGCCCTCGGCGTCCGAGGTGGTGATGATCGGCGTGTTGACCCAGACAAAACCCTGTTCGCTGAAGTAGCGGTGGATCGCCGCCATCAGCGTGTGGCGCACGCGCGCCACCGCGCCGAACAGGTTGGTGCGTGGACGCAGGTGCGCCACCTCGCGCAGGAATTCCAGCGAGTGCGCCTTGGGCTGGATGGGGTAGGTCTCGGGATCGTCGACGAAGCCCGTCACCTCGATGCGCGTGGCCTGGATCTCCCAGGCCTGGCCCTTGCCCTGCGACGCCGCCAGCGTGCCGGTGGCGATCACCGCGCAGCCGGCGGTCAGGCGCGCGATCTCGCCCGCGTAGTTGGACAGGGTCGCCGGCGCGACCACCTGGATCGGATCGAAACAGGAGCCGTCGCTGACGTTGACGAAGGACAATCCGGCCTTGGAATCGCGCCGCGTGCGCACCCAGCCGCGCACCGTCACCTCGGCGCCGGCTCCCGCCGCTCCCGCCAAAGCCTGCTTTACGCTGATCGCCGTCATCGCTTGAAACTCCGTCGCGGGCGCCGCATCTCGACGCTGCCAGCCGGCGATCATAGTCGAAGGCCTGCGTCGTACTACACTGGACCAGTCACCGAGCCTGCCTGATGTTGCCCATGAGCATCCGCCTCACCACCAGCGCCCGCGATCGCATGCAGGCATTTCTCGCACAGTCCCCCGCGGCTGCGGCGGTGCGTTTCGGCGTCAAGCGCACCGGCTGCTCGGGATTTGCCTACACCGTCGATCTGGCCGAGCAGGTGCGCGCCGACGACCGCGTGTTCGACCTTGACGGTGTGCGCGTGGTGGTCGATGCCGCCAGCCTGCCGCTGGTGGACGGCACCGTGATCGATTTCCGCCGCGAAGGGCTCAACGCCAGCTTCGCTTTCCACAATCCGCAGGCCACCGGCGCCTGCGGCTGCGGCGAGAGCTTCACCGTCGAACCCGCGGCCTGACCCGATCGACCGGACCGCGGAAACTCTGATCGGATCAGCGTTTCCCTTGCGACGAACCCCTCGACCTCGCTATAGTTGCGAGTTCCTGCGCGCGCGCAGGACCTTGCCTCACCGCCCTGCGGGAGGCTGCCATCCCCGCAAGGGGTGACACCCACAAGGAGACACCATGCGTCACTATGAAGTCGTTTTCATGGTCCATCCGGACCAGAGCGAGCAGGTTCCGGCGATGATCGAGCGCTACAAGGCGCTGATCGAGGCCGACGGCGGCAAGATCCACCGCCTCGAGGACTGGGGCCGCCGGCAGCTGGCCTACGGCATCGAGAATCTCGCCAAGGCCCATTACGTGCTGATGAACATCGAGTGCGGCCAG
>JAJYMF010000425.1 GCA_021787175.1 Pseudomonadota bacterium
TCCGATCTGGCCGCGCGCAGCTACATGGCGCGCATGCAGACGGTGGCGGCGAGCGCCGCGCGCATCGTCGCCGGGGATCTCGGCGCGCGCGTTCCGCGCAGCGGTCGCGGCGACGAGTTCGACCTGCTGGCCGAGGCGCTGAACGCGATGCTGACGCGCATCCAGGGCCTGATGGAAGGCATGCGCCAGGTCAGCAATGACATCGCCCACGATCTGCGCACGCCGCTGGCGCACCTGCGCCAGCGGCTGGAAGCCGCCGCCCGCGAAGCCGACAGCGTGGACGCCTTCCGCAGCGCCGTCGAGCGCGCGCTGGCCGACGTCGACGGCGTGCTGGCGACCTTCGCCGCGCTGCTGCGCATCGCCCAGATCGAGAGCCGCCAGCGCCGCGCCGACTTCGCCGCGGTCGATCTGTCGGCGCTGCTGAACACGCTGGCCGGGGACTACCGTCCGGTGCTGGAGGATCTCGGGCACCGCTTCGACGTCGCCATCGCACCGGGCCTGCGCACGCACGGCGACCGCGCGCTGCTGACGCAGCTGCTGGTCAATCTGATCGAGAACGCGTTGCGCCACACCCCGGCCGGCACGCCGATCGCGCTGCGTCTCGAGACCGGCGCGCACGGACCGGTGCTGAGCGTGACCGACGCCGGCCCCGGCATCCCGGCGGCGGAACATGCGCGCGTGCTGGGGCGCTTCGTGCGCCTCGACGCCGCGCGCAGCACGCCGGGCAGCGGCCTCGGCCTGGCGCTGGTGGCGGCGGTGGCCGATCTGCACGGCATCACGCTGGCCTTCGAGGACAACCATCCCGGGCTGCGCGTGCGGCTCGACTTTCCCCCTGAGGACGCCGCGTGATCCACAGCATCGGACAGTTCATCATCGCGCACGCGTTCTGGGCCGGACCGCTGGTGGCGCTGGTGGCCATGATCGAGGCCGTCGCCGTGATCGGCTCGTTCGTGCCCGGCTCGACCATCCTGGTGATCGTCGGCACCGGCGCCGGCGCGGCGCACCTGCCGATCGGACCGCTGATCGTCTGGGCGGTGGCCGGCGCGGTGATCGGCGACACGCTGTCGTACGGGCTGGGCCTGCGCCACGGCTCGCGGCTGCTGGCGATGCGGCCGTTCGCCTACCGCCCGCAGTGGACCGCGCGTGCGCGCGCCCTGCTGGCGCGGCGCGGCGACCTGGCCGTGTTCGCCGGCCGCCTGCTGCCGCCGCTGCGCGCGCTGATGCCGCTGCTGGCGGGCATGTCCGAACTGTCGCTGGCGCGTTTCCTGATCGCCGATCTGGCCGCTGCCGTGGTGTGGGCGGTGGTGCATCTCGCGTCGGGCGCCCTGTTCGGTCACTGGCTGTTTCACGGAGGCAATTGGCATGATCTGTGGCACGCCATCGCGCGCTGAACGCCTGCGCACGCTGCGGCTGGCGGCGCTGAGCATCGCGCTGACGCTGGCCGGTTGCGTCAGCTACCGGCCGCGGCCGCTGCCGCCGGCGCCGCGCTGGGCGACGGCGCCCACCGACGCCGCCGGGCATGCGCTGCAGCGGCTCGACCTGGCCCAGGCCGCGGCGCTGGCGCTGCGCGCCAATCCCGGCTACCGCGCGGCGCTGATCGACGCCCGCATCAGCACGCTGCAGCTGCGCGCGGCGGGCCTGCTGCCGGATCCGCAGCTCGGCGCCAGCGTCGATCACCCGACCACGCCGGGCTACAGCCAGGCCTGGAACCTCGGCCTCAGCGAGGATCTGTCCGCGCTGCCGACGCGCGGTGCGAGACTCGACGCGGCGCGCGCGCAGCGGACCGCGACGCGACTGCAGCTGGCCTGGCAGGGCTGGGCGCTGGCGCAGGGCGCCGCCGCCACCTACGTCGATCTGTGGACGGCCGAACGCCGCAGCGCGCTGCTGACGCGCCAGGTGCAGATGGCGCGTGAGCGCGACGCCGCGTTCGCGCACGCGCTCAAGAACGGCGACGTCACCCTGGAAAGTGCGGCGGCCAGCCTGGTGACGCTGAGCGACGCCGAGGCGCAACTGGCCGCGGCACGCCAGGCGCAGGTCGCGGCGCAGGCGCAGCTCAATGCCCTGCTGGGACTCGCCCCCGCCACCCGTTATGCCCTGGACGCGCCGCGGACGCCGCCGCTGCCGGACCGCGCCGCGCTGGATGCGGCGCTGCACGCGCTGCCGCGCACGCGTCCCGATCTGCTCGCGCTGGCGGCCGGCTACGGCGCCGCCGACGCCGACTTCCGCGCCGCCGTACTGGCGCAGTTCCCCGGCCTCAGCGTCGGCGTCAGCCGCACTTCCGACACCAGCCGCGTGCAGAGCAGCGGGCTCAGTATCAGCCTGAACCTGCCGATCTTCGGCGGCGCGCAGGCGCGGGCACGGATCGCCGAGGCGACCCGCGAACGCCTGCACGCCGACTACCAGGCGCGTCTGGATCAGGCCGACGCCGAGGCGCGCGCGCTGGACGCGCAGCTGGCCGAGGTCGCGCGCCAGCGCAGCCGGCTGCAGCAGCGCCTGCCGCAGCTGCGCACGCTGGCCGCGCGCGCCGATGCCGCGTTCGCCGCCGGCAACCTCGCCGGCAGCGCCTGGGCCGCGATCCGGCAGAGCCTGCTGGCGCGCGAACTGGAGGCGCTCGACCTCACCGCCACCCTCGCCAAGGGTCAGGTCGCGCTGGCCGCGCTGCTCGGCCGCGTGCCGCCGGGCGCCGCCGCGCTGTCCGCCGCCGCTTCCGGAGAATCCCGATGAACCGCACGCTCCGCCGTCTTGCCACCCTCGCAGCCTGCCTGCTGCCGCTGACCGCCGCGGCCGTCGGAGCACCCGCCCCGCGCGTGCTGGTCACCACGGCACCGGCCACCCTGCGCACGCTGGCCGAGGACATCACCGTGTACGGCAAGGTCGAGCCGGACCCCGAACGCCTGCGCGCGCTGACCACGCTGCGCCCCGGCGAGATCACCCGACTCTGGGTCGGCCTCGGCCAGCGCGTCGCCGCCGGCGAGCGCCTGCTCGAGATCGCCACCGCACCGCAGTCGCGCATGGCCTACACGCAGGCGCAGGGCAAGGTCGCCAGCGCCAGGATCCAGCTGCAGCAGAACGAGGATCTGTTCAGGCAGCAGCTCTCCACCCGCGGCGACCTGGCCAATGCGCGGCAGGCGCTGGCCAATGCCGAGGCCGAGCTGAAGGCGCTCGAGCGCCAGGGCGCCGGCAAGTCCAGCGACGTGCTGCGCGCGCCGGAAGCGGCGGTCGTCACCCAGCTCGACGTCGCGCCCGGAGCGCAGGTGCAGGCCGGGCAGCCGCTGCTGATGCTGGGCGCGCAACGCCACGTCTGGGTCCGCCTGGGTCTCGAACCCGAGGAGGTGGCGCGAGTGCATGCCGGCATGCCGGTGCGCCTGCAGCCGGTGTTCGGCGGCGCCGCCATCGATGCGCGGGTCGCCCAGGTGCACGCGGTGGTCAATCCGGCCACGCATCTGGTCGATGCCGTGGTGCGGCTGGAGGGCGACGCCGCCAGCGGCATGGTGCCGGGCAGCTGGATGCGCGGCGACATCCGCCTGCACAGCGCGCACGTGCTGGCGGTACCGCGCAGCGCGGTACTGACCGACCGCGGCGGCAGCTATGTGTTCCGCGTCAACGACGGCCGCGCCCGGCGCGTGGCGGTGACCACCGGCATCGAGGCCGGCGGCTGGATCGCGGTGCGCGGCGCGCTCGACGCCGGCGACGTGATCGTCACCAGCGGCAACTACGAACTCGGCGACGGCATGCCGGTACGGAAGGCCGCGGAGACCGGCCGATGAGCGGTGGCCTCGCCGCCTGGCTGCAGGCGCACCGGCGCTCGCTGCTGTTTCTGATGGGCGTGCTGGTGGCCGGCGGCCTGATCGCCGCGCTGAACATGCCGGTGTCGCTGTTTCCGGCGATCCAGTTTCCGCGCGTGCGCGTCAGCGTCGACGCCGGCGACCGGCCGGCCGGACAGATGGCGGTGGAAGTGACACGCCCGGTCGAGCAGGCGCTGCGCGGCGTACCCGGGGTGCGCGCGATCGAATCGACCTCCAGCCGAGGCAGCACCGACGTCGACCTGCGCTTCGGCTGGGGTCAGGACATCATCCAGTCGGCGCTGCAGGTGGAGGCCGCGCTCAACCAGGCGCTGCCGGGGCTTCCGGCCGGCACCCGCTTCAACGTGCGGCCGATGGACCCGACCAAGTTTCCGGTGGTCGCCTACAGCCTGACCTCGCCGACCGAAAGCCCGGTCCGGCTGCGCGCGATCGCGCAGTACCAGCTGCTGCCGCTGCTCTCCAGCGTGCGGGGCGTGCGCGAGGTGCAGATCCAGGGCGGCGAGCAGCCCGAGTACCGCGTCACCGTCGACCCCGCGCGGCTGGTCGCGCTGGGGCTGACGCTGAAGAACGTCGAGGACGCGCTGTCGGCCTCCAACGTGGTGCGCGCAGTCGGCCGCCTGGAGCGCGACGATCGCCTGTACCTGGTGCTGTCGGACACGCGCTTCAGCGACCTCGATGCGATCCGCCACACCGTGCTGCGCACCGGCGCCGACGGCGTGGTCAGCCTCGACGACGTCGCCAGCGTCAGCACCGCGGCGGTGCCGCGCTGGCAGACCGAGACCGCCGACGGCAAGCCCGCGGTGTTGATCAACGTCTACCAGCAGCTGGGCAGCAACACGGTGGCGATCAGCCGCGACATCGCCACCGCATTGGCCGGATTCCACGACAAGCTGCCCAGGGACGTGGTGATCCACCAGTGGTACGACCAGAGCGGCCTGATCCTGGCCTCGGCCGGCTCGGTGCGCGACGCGATCATCCTCGGCGTACTGTTCGCGACCTTGGTGCTGTACCTGTTCCTGCGCAACTGGAAGCTGACCCTGATCGCCTTCACCGTGGTGCCGGCGGTGCTGGCGACGACCAGCCTGCTGCTGCATGCGCTGGGCATGAGCTTCAACATCATGACCCTGGGCGGCATGGCGGCCGCGGTCGGCCTGATCATCGACGACGTCATCGTGATGCTCGAGCACCTGGTGCGCCGCGTCGCCGCGCGCGGCCACGGCACGCGCGTCCTGCTCGAGGCCGCGCGCGAGTTCACCCGTCCGCTGGCCGGCTCGTCCACCGCCACGGTGATCATCTTCGTGCCGCTGGCGTTTCTCGGCGGCGTCACCGGCGCGTTCTTCAAGGCGCTGTCGCTGACGATGGCGTCGAGCCTGGTGATCTCGTTCTTCTTCGCCTGGCTGGCGCTACCGCTGATCGCCGATCACCTGCTGGGCCCCAGGGACGTGATGATCGAGCACGGCGGCCGCTTCACCCGGTCCGCCCAGCGCCGCTACCGCGGCCTGCTGGCGCGGCTGCTGCAGCGTCCGTCGCTGCTGCTGGTCGGCGTGCTGCCGCTGCTGGCGATCGGCCTGTTCGGCTTCCTGCGCGTGCCCACCGGCTTCATGCCGCAGATGCAGGAAGGCGGCTTCGTGCTCGACTACCGCACCGCGCCCGGCACCTCGCTGACCGAGAGCGACCGCCTGATCGCGCAGGTCGAGCACATCCTCGCCACCACGCCGCAGGTCGACACCTGGTCGCGGCGCACCGGCGCGCAGCTGGGCGGCGGCATCACCGAGGCCAACGAGGGCGATTTCTTCGTGCGCCTGAAGAGTTCCTCGGGCCAGGCCGCCGTGATGGACGCGATCGTCGACCGCATCCAGCACGAGGTACCCGGCTTCGACATCCTCGACACCCCGCAGCCGATGCAGGACCTGATCGGCGACCTCACCGGCTCGCCGCGGCCGGTGGTGATCCGGCTGTTCGGCAACGACTGGAACCAGCTGGTGACGCTCGCACCGGAAGTCGCCGCCGCGATCGGCAAGGTGCGCGGCCTGACCGAGATCCAGAACGGCCTCAACATCGCCGGCGACGCCGTCGAGATCAAGGTCGACCGGGTCAAGGCGGCGCTGGAAGGCCTGACGCCGGCCGAGGTCACCGCCCAGCTCGACACCTATCTGACCGGCAGCGTGATCACCCAGGTGCGCCGCGGCGAGGTGGTCTACGGCGTGCGCGTGTGGGTCGCGCCGGACCAGCGCGATTCGCTCAAGCGCCTGCGCGCGCTGCGGCTGGCGGCGACGGACGGCCATCTGGTGCCGCTCGGCCGCGTCGCGCAGCTGGATCTGGTCACCGGCCAGCCGCAGATCACCCGCTACGACCTCAAGCCGATGGTGGCGGTGTCGGCGCGCATCGACGGCCGCGGCTACGGCACCGCGCTGGCCGACGTCAAGCGCGTGCTGGCGCAGCCCGGCCTGCTGCCCGGCGGCGTCTACTACACGCTGGGCGGCCTCTATCAGCAGCAGCAGCAGGCCTTCCGCGGTCTCGCCGCCGTATTCGCCGCCGCCACCGCGCTGGTGTTTCTGGCGCTGCTGTTCCTGTACGAACGCTTCCGCATCGCGCTGGCGATCATGGCCGCGCCGCTGCTGGCGGCCAGCGCGGTGTTCTTCGGCCTGTGGCTGACCGGGATGACCCTCAACATCACCGCGCTGATGGGCCTGACCATGATCATCGGCATCGTCACCGAGGTCGGCGTGTTCTATTTCTCCGAGCTGACCCTGCTGACGGACGAGGGCATGCCGTTCGCCGACGCGCTGGTGCAGGCCGGCGAGAATCGCCTGCGCCCGATCGCGATGACCACCGTGGCGGCGATCCTCGCCCTGCTGCCGCTGGCGCTGGGCATCGGCCAGGGCTCGGCGATGCAGCAGCCGCTGGCGATCGCCATCATCGCCGGCCTGCTGGTGCAGATGCCGCTGGTGCTGCTGCTGGTCCCGGTGGTCTATGCGCTGCTTGCGCGCAACGAGGGCGCGGCGGCGCCGGACTGAGGCGGATGCGCCGCGCGCGCGGGTTTCGCTCGCCTGCGGCGATGGTTGTCGCGCCCGGTGGAGTGGCAGGCCTCAGTGCGGCGTGCAAAAGCAGTAGGCGTAGACGTTGGGCTTGCCGGCGCTGGCATGGGCGAGCAGGCCGAGATCGGCGCCGGCCTGCGGCGCCAGCTCGGCGACCCATGCCGGCAGACGCACGCCGTGCGCCAGCGCGAACTGCGCCATCGCGCTGTTGCTCATGTCGAGCAGGAAGCGGCTGAATGCGCCCGGCGGCTTTTCCATGTAGCGCACGCTGTAGCGGCCGCCCAGCTTGGCGTCGCGGGCGGCGAGTCGGATCGCGGTATCCAGGCCGCCGAGCTGGTCGACCAGTCCGAGCCTGAGCGCCTGCTGGCCGGTCCAGACACGGCCCTGGGCGATGGCGTCGATGTCGGCGAAGCTCTTGCCGCGCGCCTTGGCGACGCCGCCGACGAAGTCGCGGTAACCCTTGTCGATGCTGGCCTGGATCATCTGCCCGACCTGCGGGTCCAGCGGCCGGGTGACGTCGAACGCGCCCGCCCACGGCGTGGTGCCGACGCCGCCCGCATGCACGCCGATCTTGGCCAGCGTGTCGGGCACGTTGAAGAACAGCCCGAAGATGCCGATCGAACCGGTGATGGTATCGGGCTCGGCGAGGATGCGGTTGGCGTCCATCGAGATCCAGTAGCCGCCGCTGGCGGCGACGTCGCCCATCGACACGATCACCGGCTTGCCTGCCGCGCGGGTCAGCTGCACCTCGCGACGGATCAGCTCGGCGGGAAACACCGCGCCGCCGGGTGAATCGACGCGCAGCACCACCGCCTTGACATTCTTGTCCTCGCGCGCCGCGCGGATCAGCCGCGCGGTGGCGTCGCCGCCGATGGTGCCGGGCCGCTGGCGCCCGGGCACGATCTCGCCCTCGGCGACCACCACCGCGATCCCCGGCCCGCGGGTGGGCATGGCGTCGACGCGCTTGACCGCGGTCAGGTACTGCGCGAAACCGACGCCGCGGATGCCGTGGCCCTCCTCGCCGGCCGGCACGCCGTCCTTGCGCAGCGCGGCGACCAGTTCGCCGCGCGTCGCCAGGCCGTCCACCAGGTGCTCGTTCAGCGCCATGCGGGCGAGGTCGCCGTGGGCCGCCGCCACCTGCTGCGGCATGTCGGTGATCTGCTGCGTCAGCACCGCCGGGTCGAGATGCCGCGCCTTGGCGACCTCGGCGATCCACTCGTTCCACAGCCCGCCCAGCCAGGCGCCGTCGGCTTCCTGCGCTGCCGGCGACGGCCCGTTGAGGATGTAGGGTTCGGCCGCCGACTTGAACTGGCCGACGCGGAACAGATGCACGACCACGCCGAGCTTGTCGAGCAGATCCTTGTAGTACAGCCGGTAGCTGCCCAGGCCGGTGATCATCAGACTGCCCTGCGGGTCCAGCAGCACGCGGTCGGCGTGCACCGCCAGGTAGTACTGCAGCTGATCGAAGTCGGGCGCCCACACGATCACCTTCTTGCCGCTGGCGCGAAAGCGGTCCAGCGCCGCGCCCACTTCGCGCAGCGCGGCGAAGCCGCCGGCGGACAGATCCTGCGGCTCGAGCAGGATCATCTTGATGCGCGGATCGGTGCGCGCGGCGTCGATCACCCGCAGCAGATCACGCAACTGCACCTGCTTGCTGTCGCTGCCGGAAAGCGCGGCCAGCGCACGCGACGCGGGATCGACGCTGAACTGCTCGACCAGGCGGCCCTCGGGATGCAGCACCAGCACGCTGTCGGGCTGCACCACGGGCGCGCCCTTCATGGCGGCGACGACGATGATCGCGACGATGCCGAAGAACACCAGATTGAGAAACGCGCGGCGAGTAAAGTCCAGTCCGCGCCAGAGCACGCCGAGAAAGCCCAGAAATCCGTTGCGCCTGCCGTCTGCCATGTCGCGTGCCTCTGCTCGGATCGGGCGAGCCTAACCGAGCGCGGCGCGGGCGTCATCCGCAGATGGTCATGCCCGACGCGGTCGCCGCGACCGGCGTGCAAAGCGCGTGAACAGCAGCAGCGCCGCCGCCGACAGCCCGGCGATCAGGCCCATCCAGATGCCGCGCGCGCCCAGCCCGCGGCCGAACGCCAGCCACGCCCCGACCGGCATGCCGACGCCCCAGTAGGCCACGCTGGTGATCAGCATCGGCACGCGCGTGTCCTTGAGCCCGCGCAGGGCGCCGTTGGAGGCCACCTGGATGCCGTCGGCGAACTGGAACAGCCCGGCCAGCACCAGCAGCTGCGCGGCCAGCGCGATCACCCGCGCGTCGCCGGTGTAGAGCGCGGCGATCGCGTGCGGCAGCGTCAGCATCAGCGTCGTCGACAGGCTCTGCGTCAGCAGGGTCAGGGCGATGCCGCAGTAGCCGGCGTAGCGCACGCCGCGGTCGTCGCCGCGGCCGGCGGCATGGCCGACGCGCACGGTGATCGCCATCGCCAGGCCCAGCGGCACCATGAAGGCGATCGTGGCGACGTTGAGCGCGATCTGGTGGCTGGCGACGGCGTCCTGGCCGAGACGCGCGATCAGCAGAGCGGCGGCGACGAACAGGCCCGCCTCCATCAGCAGGCTGACGCCCATCGGCACGCCGAGGCGCAGCAGCGCGCCGATGGCGCGCGGATCGGGGCGCTCCAGTCGCGCGCCCAGATGCAGATCGCGGTAATGCCGGCTCCAGCGCAGATACAGCGCGAACGCGACCAGCTGCAGCCACAGCGCGCTCGCGGTGGCGATGCCGCTGCCTTGAGCGCCCAGCGGCGGCAGGCCGAGCCTGCCGTAGATCAGCACGTAGTCCAGCGGCGCCAGGATCAGCAGCCCGAGGAAGCCGAAGTACATCGTCGGCCGCGTCAGCGACAGCCCCTCCGACAGCCCGCGCAGCGAAAAATACAGGGCCAGCCCCGGCGCGCCCCAGCTGACCGCGTGCAGGAAGGCGGTGACGTCCGCCCACAGCCGCGGGTCGACGCCGATCCGGCGCATCAGCAGCGGCGCGCCGAACCGCACCAGCAGCAGCAGTGTCAGACCCAGCATCGACGCCAGCCACAGCGCCTGGCGAAACAGCGGGCCGATCTCGGCGCGCCGATCGGCGCCGTCGAGCTGCGCCACCGACGCCGGCAGCGCCATCAGCACGCCGATCGCGGTCACGATCGCCAGCGACCACAGGCTCACGCCGACCGCCACCGCGGCCAGCACGTGCGCCGAGTAGTGGCCCGCGAACAGCGCATCGATCGCGCTGGAACCGACCGCCGACAGCTGGCCGGCAATCAGCGGCAGCGCCAGTCGCAGGGTGGCGCCGGTTTCGCTGAGCGTGCGGGCGCGGTCCGGACCTACAATCATCGAGAGGGAGCTCGTTCGGGCGCCCGATGATAAGGGCTGGCCATGGATTCCGCGTTCGTCACCGGCGCCGGCGGCTTTCTGGGCATGCATCTGGTCGCCGCGCTGCAGGCCGAAGGCGTGATCGTGCGCGCGCTGGCGCATTCGCCCGTCAGTGCCGCACGCTTGCGCGCTGCCGGCGTGACGGTGGTCGAGGGCGATCTCGGCGACGCGGCCGCACTGACGCGGGCGCTGACGCCGGCGCCTGACGCCATCTTCCACGTCGCCGCCGACACCACGCCGTGGCGACGCCTGCGCACGCGCCAGTACGCGGTCAACGTCGACGGCACCGCGGCGGTGCTGACTGCGGCGATCGCCGCCGGCGTGCCGCGCTTCGTGCACACCTCCAGCGTCGCCGTGTACGGCTTGGTCGAAGACCGGCCGATCGACGAATCGCTGCCGCGACGCGGCATCGACGGTCCGATCCACTACGCCCGCACCAAGGCGCTGGCCGAAGCGCGGGTGCTGGCCGCCGACCAGGCCGGTCGCATCGGCGTGGCAGTGCTGCAGCCCGGCCACATTCTCGGCCCCGGCGATCGCCACAACTGGTCACGACTGGCGCGGCTGCTGGCCGCGCGCCAGCTGCCGGGCGCGCCGCCGGGCATCGGCTGTTTCGCCGATGTGCGCGCCGTGGCCCGCGCGCACCTGGCCGCGGCGCGCGATCCGCGTCATGGCGAGTGCTGGCTGCTGGGCGGCATCGAGGCGCCATTCGCCGAACTGGTGCAGGCGCTGGCCGCCGCGATCGGCGTGCCGGCGCCGCAGCGCCGCGCGCCGCGCGCGCTGCTGATGCTCAACGCGCTGTTCGACGAGGCGCGTGCCGCGCTGACCGGCCGCGAGCCGGCGCTCACCCGCGAGGGCGTCGCCCTCACCTGCCACCGCATGCGCGTCGATGACCGCAAGGCTCAGCGCGAGCTCGGCTACACCCATACGCCGCTGGCCACACTCGCCGATGACAGCGTCGCCTGGCTGCGCGGCGAGGGATTGCTGCCTGCATGAACGAAACCGACCTCGCCCCCGCCGTCTGCGGCAACTGCGGCAGCCTGCTCAAGGACCCTTGGTACCATCGCTGCGGTCAGGAAGCGCACGATCCGATGCAGCGTTTCCGCAGCGCGCTGCGCGACCTGTTCGGGCACATGTTGCGTTTCGGTCGAATCCGGCCCGCTGCCGAACGGAGCAGCGGACACCGGACGGTATGCCGCCGCGCACAGCGCGACCGCGGTCGCGTGCCTGCACGAGGCCGGGCACGCGCGCATCGACGCCGCCCTGCGCACGCCGGGCTGAACGGTCCGCATCTGCAGCCTGCTGCCGGCGCTGGCACTCAGCGCCGTGTTCGTGTTCAGCCTGTGGTCGCATCGAGGGTGGCGCCGTGGCCGCGCCGACCGGTTGTGCACAGCATCATGACTGCGTTCCGAACCCCGGAGCCGGCTTGGGCCAGGCGCTCATCCGGGTCCGTAATAATTATTCAAGTAACTGATTTTATTTAACTATGTCGAACTGGTTAAAGATTCGCCAGAGCGTGCGGGGGCATGGTCGGACGCGCTCTGCATGGGCTTTTGCAGTCGCTCGTCCACATACTTATCCACAGCGATTGTGGATAAGCGTGAAATCATCGTTGAAACCGGCAGTTGCCGGCGCTTGCTCGGCAGCGCGACAGCAACAGCCGGCAACCTGCGCCCCGACCGGGCCGGTATCGCGACGCGATCGATGAGCGCGATCCTGCGCATCGCCCTGCCGGTGCCGCTGGGGCAGCTGTTCGACTACCGCGCCCCGGCCCCGCCGCTGCCGGCGCCCGCGCCCGGCACTCGGGTGCTGGTGCCGTTCGGGCGCGGGCGCCGGGTCGGTGTCGTGGTGGCGGTGGCCGCCACGACGGAGGTTCCGGCCGAACGTCTGAAAACGATACTCCAGGTGCTCGATCCCGAGCCGCTGTTCGACGCCGAGCTGCGCAGCACCATCGCTTGGGCTGCGGACT
>JAJYMF010000402.1 GCA_021787175.1 Pseudomonadota bacterium
AGGTGGGCATTTCCATCAAGCGCCTGATGGACCTCGGCTGCTATCGCGGCCTGCGTCATCGCCGCGGCCTGCCCGTTCGCGGCCAGCGCACGCGTACCAATGCGCGTACGCGCAAGGGTCCGCGCCGTCAGATCAAGAGGTAACCGGATTCCGCTATGTCGACCAAAACCGCAACCGCGTCCAAGCCGAAGAAAAAGACCAAGCGCGTCGTCACCGACGCCGTGGCTCACGTCCAGGCTTCGTTCAACAACACCATCATCACCATCACCGACCGTCAGGGCAACGCGCTGTCGTGGGCGACTTCCGGCGGCGCCGGGTTCCGCGGTTCGCGCAAATCGACGCCGTTTGCGGCCCAGGTGGCCGCCGAGAAGGCCGGACGCGCCGCGCTCGACTACGGTGTCAAGACGGTCGAGGTTCGCATCAAGGGCCCGGGTCCGGGCCGCGAGTCGGCGGTGCGCTCGCTGAACGCGCTGGGCTACAAGGTCGTCAACATCATCGACGTCACGCCCATCCCGCACAACGGCTGCCGTCCGCCCAAGAAGCGGCGCGTCTGAGGAGATATCACCATGGCTCGCTATCGCGGTCCCACCTGCAAACTGGCACGCCGTGAGGGTGCCGATCTCGGGCTGAAGAGCCCGGCGCGCGCACTCGATTCCAAGTGCAAGCTCGAGAACAAGCCAGGCCAGCACGGCGCCAACAAGCGCGCGCGACTGTCCGACTACGCCGTCCAGCTGCGCGAGAAGCAGAAGGTCAAGCGCATCTACGGCGTGCTCGAGCGCCAGTTCCGCAACTATTACATCAAGGCCTCGACGCAGAAGGGCAACACCGGCGAGAACCTGCTGCGCCTGCTGGAAAGCCGTCTGGACAATGTCGTGTATCGCATGGGTTTCGCGGTCACCCGCGCCCAGGCGCGCCAGATGGTTGCGCACAAGTCGGTCGTCGTGAACGGCCGCAAGGTCAATGTGCCTTCGCTGCACATCAAGCCGGGCGATGAGGTCAGCCTCACCGAGCGTGCCAAGAGCCAGTTGCGCGTGCAGGAGGCCATGACCCTGGCCGACGGCATGGACCTGCGTCCGGGCTGGGTCGAGATCGACGCGAAGAAGTTCAGCGGCGTGTTCAAGACGATGCCGGACCGCGGAGAGCTGCCGTCCGACATCAACGAGAACCTGATCGTCGAGCTTTATTCGAAGTAATCACCGGGAGCCTGGTACATGGCAGTGTCGTCAACAAGTGTGCTGCGGCCGCGCGGCCTCAGCGTCGAGCAGCTCGGACCCAACCGCGCCAAAGTCGTGGTCGAGCCGCTCGAGCGTGGCTTCGGCCACACTCTCGGCAACGCGCTGCGTCGCGTGCTGCTTTCATCCATCCCTGGCTGCGCGATCGTCGAGGTTGAAATCGACGGCGTGCTGCACGAGTACACCACGCTCGAGGGCCTGCAGGAGGACGTCATCGAAGTCCTGCTCAACCTCAAGGACGTGGCGATCCGCATGCACGGCCACGACGAGACCACGCTGACGCTTGCCAAGAAGGGCAAGGGCGTGGTCAAGGCGTCCGACATCACGGTCGACCATTCGGTCGAGATCATCAATCCCGATCACGTGATCTGCCATCTGACCAAGGACGTCGGCCTCAACATGCGCCTGAAGGTGCGCCGCGGCGTCGGCTACCAGCCGGCCACCGCGCGCCAGCTACCGGACGAGGAATCGCGCCCGATCGGCCGTCTGCAGCTGGACGCCTCGTTCTGCCCGGTACGCCGGGTCGCCTACGAGGTCGACAGCGCGCGCGTCGAGCAGCGCACCAACCTCGACAAGCTGGTGCTGGACGTCGAGACCAACGGCACCGTCAACGCCGAAGAAGCGGTGCGTCGCGCCGCCGAGATCGTCGCCGACCAGCTGTCGGTGTTCGGCGACTTCAGTCGCCGCGAGAGCGCGGTCGACAAGGCCGAGAGCAGCGGATTCGATCCGGTGCTGCTGCGTCCCATCGACGATCTCGAGCTGACCGTGCGTTCGGCCAACTGCCTCAAGGCCGAGAGCATCTACTACATCGGCGATCTGGTGCAGAAGACCGAAGTCGAGCTGTTGAAGACGCCCAATCTCGGCAAGAAGTCGCTGACCGAAATCAAGGATGTGCTGGGTGCGCGCGGGCTGGCGCTGGGCATGAAGCTGGAAAGCTGGCCGCCCGCGGGGCTCGCGCACGGCATGCAGATGGGTTGATTGTCGGCCGGTCGCGGGATATTCCGCGCCCGGTCCGGTCAGTCGAGCCTGGGGTCATTTGACAGACCCGGGGTCGACTTCACGGATCAGGGGATCGATTCGCGGCGTACCGAGCATGGTTCGCCTCTGCACTAACTCGCGGCGCCTCTCGCGCCGCCGTATCGAACTGGAATCACGACCATGCGCCACCTCAAATCCGGACGCAAACTCAACCGCACCAGCAGTCATCGCGAGGCGATGTTCCGCAACATGGCCGCGTCGCTGATCAAGCACGAGCTGATCCGCACCACGCTGCCCAAGGCCAAGGAACTGCGCCGCGTCGCCGAGCCGCTGATCACGCTCGGCAAGACCGACGGCGTGGCCAACCGGCGGCTGGCGTTTGCCCGGCTGCGCGACAAGCAGGCCGTGGGCAAGCTGTTCGTCGAGATCGGTCCGCGTTACCGCGCGCGTCCCGGCGGTTATCTGCGCATCCTCAAGTGCGGGTTCCGCGACGGCGACAACGCGCCGATGGCCTATGTCGAACTGGTCGATCGCCCGCTGGCCGCTGCCGCGACCGAGTAAGTGCGATCCACCCGGATGATCATGGCCCCGGCCGGGCGACTGGCCGGGGCCTGTCTTTTGCGCGCCGCCGGCGCGGCAGGGCGTCGCGCCGGCTGACAATCGGCGCGCTTGCGATTAACGTGGCTGTTCCGTCGTCCGTGGCAGGCCGCCCATGCTGAATCCATTGCGCTGGTCCTATCGTACGGCCCATGTGGCCGGGCTGCTGGCATGCGCCGCGCTGCTGGCCTACGCCGTTTATGTGCAGTTCGACCTGCACATCGAGCCGTGTCCGCTGTGCATCCTGCAGCGTATCGCCTTCATGGCGATGGGCGCGGTGTTTCTGGTCGCCGCGCTGCAGGCTCCACGCGGCCATGGGCGCCGCGTTTATGCGGCGCTGATCGCCATCGCGGCGCTGGCAGGGATTGCGGTCGCGGCGCGTCAGCTCTGGCTGCAGGCGCAGCCGCCGAATCCGTTCGCCAGCTGCGGCGCCCCCCTGCACTACATGCTGCAAACGTTGCCGCTGGGTGACGTGGTGCGCAAGGTGTTCACCGGCAGCGGCGATTGCGCCGTGGTGAACTGGCGCTTCCTGGGGCTGGCGATGCCGTTCTGGACACTCGTGTGCTACATCCTGCTTGGCGGCTGGGCGCTGCGCGCCGCCGGCAGGCGCTGAAAGCCGCAACTTTGCAGGTACCGCCATGTCGATCAGCGACCGTCCACTTCGTCCCGTCCAGCTGCCGCACGGCTGGAGCCCCGAGTCCTGGCAGCGGCGGGTTGCGGTACAGCAGCCGCAGTACGAGCACGCGGATGAGCTGGATGCCGCCCTGCGCACCCTGTCCACGCAGCCGCCGCTGGTCACCTCGTGGGAGATCCTGACGCTCAAGAACCTGCTCGCCGAAGCCGCCGAGGGCAAACGCTTCCTGCTGCAGGGCGGCGACTGCGCGGAGAGCTTCGCCGACTGCAACAGCGGGCTGATCTCCAACCGGCTCAAGGTGATGCTGCAGATGAGCCTGGTACTGGTCCACGGCCTGCGCAAACCGGTGCTGCGCGTGGGCCGCTTCGCGGGCCAGTACGCCAAGCCGCGCTCGACCGATACCGAAACCCGCGACGGCGTCACCCTGCCGAGCTATCGCGGCGATCTGATCAACGGCCCCGAGTTCACCGCCGCCGCACGCCGCGCCGATCCGGCGCGCCTGCTGCAGGGCCACGCCTGCTCGGCGATGACGATGAACTTCGTGCGTGCGCTGATCGACGGCGGTTTCGCCGACCTGCACCATCCGGAATACTGGGATCTGGCGTGGGTCGAACATTCGCCGCTGGCGGCCGAGTACCGGCGCATGGTGGCCGGCATCGCCGACTCGGTGCGTTTCATGGAGACGCTCGCCGACCAGCCCATCGCCAGCTTCTCGCGGGTGGATTTCTATACCTCGCATGAAGCTCTGCTGCTGCACTACGAGCAGGCTTTGACGCGGCAGGTGCCGCGCCAGTGGGGCTGGTTCAACCTGTCCACGCACTTTCCGTGGATCGGCATGCGCACGGCCGCGCTCGACGGCGCGCACGTCGAATACTGCCGCGGCATCCGCAATCCGATCGGGCTCAAGCTAGGTCCCGGGGTCGCGCCGGACGCGCTGCTGCACGTGATCGAGGCGCTCAATCCCGACGACGAGCCCGGCCGCCTGACCCTGATCCACCGCATGGGCGCCGGCGCGATCGCGCAGGCGTTGCCGCCGCTGTTGCAGGCGGTGCGCGCCAGCGGCCGTCAGGTGCTCTGGTGCTGCGATCCGATGCACGGCAACGGCGAAACGCTGGCCAACGGCGTCAAGACCCGCCGCTTCGCCAACATCCGCAGCGAACTGGAGCAGGCCTTCGATCTGCACGCCGCGGCCGGCACGCGGCTGGGCGGGGTGCATCTGGAGCTGACCGGCGAGGACGTCACCGAGTGCATGGGCGGCGCCCGCGACATCACCGAGGCGGATCTGGCGCGCGCCTACAAGTCCACCGTCGATCCCCGGCTCAACTACGAGCAGGCGCTGGAACTGGCCATGCTGATCGTGCGCAAGTCCGGGGGCATGCCGCCGCCAGGGTGACTTTCGACCGGCGCGGCAGCGGCGCGCCGTTGCTAGGCTGGCGTGGTCACTGGGGAGTCGACCATGTCTTTTTGCATACCGGCTGCGCGTTGTGCGCGGCATGCCTTGGGCGTTGCCTGCGCGCTGCTGATGCTGGCGGCGCCGGTGTCCGCGCAGGTCGGCACCCGGCCCGTCATCGGCCTGGCCGACCGCACGCCGCGGCAGGTGGCGCTGACCCACGCGCGGCTGGTGCTGCGGCCCGGGCGCGTGATCGAGGACGGTACCCTGCTGCTGCGTGACGGCGTGATCGTTGCGGCCGGCGCGGAGGTGGCGATTCCGACCGGCGTGGCGACGGTCGACCTGCACGGCAAGACGATCTTCGCGGGCTTCATCGAGCCGCAGTCGGCCTACGGACTGACGGCGGCGGCGGAGAGCGCCGCAGGCCACGGCACGACGGTTGACGCATCCGTCCACGCCGGTGCGCGGCACTGGAATTCGCGCATTCGCCCCGAGACGGATCTCGCCGAATCGCTGCGCCCGGATGCCGGCGCCGCCGCGAAGTGGCGTGCGCTGGGGTTCACCGCCGTGACGGTCGTGCCGCAGCGCGGCATTCTGCGCGGGCAGGGTGCCGTGGTCAGTCTCGCCGACGATCAGCCGGCTGGCACGGTGCTGATCGCTGCGCGCGTGCTGCAGCAGGCCGCATTCGAAATCGCGCCCTGGAACAGCGGCGACTATCCGGGCTCGCTGATGGGCAGCATCGCGCTGCTGCGCCAGACGCTCGCCGACGCGCAGTGGCAGCCGCGCCGACAGGCCTGGCAGCGCAGCCATCCGCAGGCGCCGCGGCTGGAGGCCAGCCCGGCGCTGGACGCGCTGGCCCCGGCGCTGGCCGGCCGGCAGCCGATGGTGTTCGTCACCCAGGACGAACTCGACTACGACCGCGCTCTGGCGATCGCGCGCGAGTTCGGTCTCAAGCCGGTGCTGCTGGGCAACGGCCACGAATATCGTCGGCTGGCGCTGCTCAGGCGGTCGGGGGCGCCGGTGATCGTGCCGCTGCAGCTGCCCGCGGCGCCTGCGGTCGAGGATCCCGATCGCGCGCTGGATGTCAGTCTGGCTGCGCTCGAGCACTGGCAGTGGGCGCCGTACAACGCGCGTCTGCTGGCTGAGGCCGGAGTGCCGTTCGCTTTCACCGCGGCCGGGCTGGACAAACCCGAAAGCGAGTTCTGGCCGCGCGTACGCGGCGCGGTCGAGAAAGGTCTGGGTGAAGACGCCGCGCTGTCCGCCCTGACCACACAGCCGGCCGCGCTGCTGGGCCTCGGCGGCCGTCTGGGTACGCTCGAACCCGGACGCCTGGCGCATTTCATCGTTGCCGATGCCGACCTGTTTCGCTCGCCGCACGCGCAGATTTACGAGATCTGGATCGACGGTCGCCGCCATATCGAGGCCGCGCTCGATACGCCCGAGCCGCGCGGCGTCTGGGGCCTGTCCTGGACCGGCGCGAACGGACCCGCCGCGCTGGAGATCGCCGGCGACGACACGCTCAGCGCCAAGGCTGGCGCGACCGTCATCGCGGTCACGCAAGATGAGGACCGCCTGCTGCTGTACGTGCCGGGAGTGCTGCTCGGCGTTGCCGACCCGCGCGTCGTGGTGGTCGCGCAACTGCAGACGAGAGGCTTCGAAGGCCGCGCACGACTGGCCGACGGCCGCGAAATCCGCGTGCGCGCGACGCAGACGCGCGCCGCCCCCCGTGCGCCGGCCGCCGCGATCGCCAAGCCTGCGCTGCCGGCGACGCCGCTGCATTTCCCCGCCGGTGCGAATGGCCGCATGGGCCTGCCTGCACAACCCGCGGTCGTGCTGGTGCGCCACGCGACGGTCTGGACCCAGGGGCCGCAGGGTGTGCTTGCGGATGCCGATCTGCTGGTGCGCGCCGGCCGCGTCGTGGCCGTCGGGCGCGGGCTGGCCGCGCCGGCCGATGCCGTCGTGGTCGACGCCCGGGGCCGGCACGTGACGCCCGGCCTGATCGACGCGCATTCGCATCTCGCCATCGCCCGCGGCGTCAACGAGGGCACTCACGCGGCCACCAGCGAGGTGCGCGTCGGCGACGTGCTCGATCCCACCGACATCGGCATCTACCGCCAGCTGGCCGGCGGCGTCACCGCGGCGCAGTTGCTGCACGGCTCCGCCAACCCGATCGGCGGGCAGTCGCAGATCGTCAAGCTGCGCTGGGGCGCCGATGCCGAAGGGCTCAAGTTCGAGGGCGCGCCCGCCACCATCAAGTTCGCGCTGGGCGAAAACGTCAAGCAGGCCAACTGGGGAGATCGTTTCACGACGCGCTACCCGCAGACCCGCATGGGTGTGGAGCAGCTCGACCTCGACCGCCTGCTCGCGGCCCGCGCCTACCGCGCCGCGCGGCAGCGCGGCAGCGCCGACGACGGCGGGCCGCTGCGGCGCGATCTGCAGCTGGAAGCGCTGACCGAGGTGCTCGACGGCCGGCGCCTGGTGCAGGTGCACAGTTATCGCCAGGACGAGATTCTCGCCTTCGCGCGGCTCGCGCAGCGCTTCGGCTTCGTGCCCACCTTCCAGCACGTGCTGGAAGGCTACAAGGTCGCCGACGTGCTGGCCGGCATGGGCGCCGGCGCCTCCACCTTCAGCGACTGGTGGGCCTACAAGTACGAAGTCATCGACGCCATTCCGTATAACGGCGCGCTGATGACGCGGCAGGGCGTGACCGTGTCGTTCAATTCCGACGATGAGGAAATGGGCCGGCGTCTCAACACCGAGGCCGCCAAGGCGATCAAGTACGGCGGGCTCGATGCGACGCAGGCGCTGGCCCTGGTCACCGCCAACCCCGCGCGTCAGCTGCATCTGGAACGCCGCGTCGGCAGCCTGGAGCCCGGCAAGGACGCCGATTTCGTGATCTGGAGCGCCGATCCGCTGTCCACGCTGGCGGTCGCCGAGCAGACCTGGATCGACGGCCGCAAGTATTTCGATCGCGACGACGACCGCCGCGAGCAGGTGCGGATCGAACGTGAGCGCGCCGGGCTGATCGCCGCCGTGCTGCCGGAGCGGGTCAAGGCGCTGAAGGCGGCGCCCGGCAAGGACGACGGCAAGACGCCCGCCCCCGCGTCGCTGGTGCGTCCGCCGCAGGACGCCTACGCCGCACTGCGGCCGATCTATCACGACAGCGAGCAGGCCAACAGCTGTCATGCGGGAGACTTCGAATGAACGCCGGCATCCTGCGTCTGCTTTGCGCCGCGCTGCTCGCGGCGGTTCCCGGCGCCGGCCTGCGCGCCGCGCCGGCGCCCGCCGCCAGGCCGATCCTGCTCAGCGGAGCCGATCTCGTCACCGTCAGCCACGGCGTGATCCCGCGCGGCGAACTGCTGATCGTCGACGGCCGCATCGCCGCCATCGGCCCCGGCGTCGATGCGCCGGCCGATGCGGTGCGCATCGATCTGGCCGGCAAGCGCGTGTATCCGGGCTACATCGCCGCCGACAGCGTGCTCGGGTTGACCGAAATCGAATCGGTGCGCGCCACCAACGACATGGCCGAGACCGGCGCGATCAACCCCAATGCGCGCGCGCTGGCGGCGATCAACCCCGACAGCGAGCTGCTGCCGGTGGCGCGCGCCAACGGCGTGCTCAGCGCCCACGTCGTCCCGCAGCCGGGCGAGGCCGGAGTCCTCAGCGGGCAGTCGGCGCTGGTCAGTCTCGACGGCTGGAGCTGGGAAGACATGGCCGTGCGGGCGCCGGTCGGCGTGCACCTGTACTGGCCCGCGCTGGATGTCCCGGACTGGGCGCCGGTCGAATACGCCGCGCGTGCCAGGGAGTCGGTCGAGCGCAAGCAGAAAGCGCTGGCGGCGGCCTTTGCCGACGCACGGATCTATCGGGTATCGCGCGATGCCGGCACGCTGCGCGCACCCGATCTGCGCTGGGAGGCGCTGGTCCCGGTGCTGCAGGGCACGCAGCCGCTGTTCATCCACGCCGACCGCATCGTGCAGCTGCGCGAGGCACTGGCCTTCATCGAGCGCGAGCGCATCGCACGCCCGGTGCTGGTCGGCGGCAGCGACGCCTGGCGGATCGCCGACGTGCTGGCCGCGCGGCGCATTCCGGTGATCCTCGGCAGTGCGCACCGTCTGCCGCAGCGGCGCTGGGAGGGTTACGACGTGGCGTATTCCAGTGCGGCCCGGCTGGCGCGCGCCGGCGTGACCTTCGCGATCGCCAACGCAGCCACCCCGATGGCGGCCGCCAATGAGCGCAATCTGCCGTACCAGGCCGCGAGCTACGCCGCCTACGGCCTGGGCAGCGAGGCCGCCCTGCGCGCGATCACGCTGACGGCCGCCGAGATCCTCGGCGTGGCCGATCGCCTGGGCTCGCTGGACGTCGGCAAGGACGCCACCCTGTTCGTCGCCGACGGCGACGCGCTGGACATTCGCACCCGCGTCGAACGCGCATGGGTCGGTGGCCACGAGGTCAGCCTGGAGACGCGCCAGACCCGGCTGCATGAACGCTACCGCTCGAAATACAGCGGGGTACGACGCCCTTGACCACGGTCGTCCCGAGGAAGGAGTAGCGAGCCGGCGGGCTGGCGCGGATCAGGCGGCCAGGCATGGTTCTCCACGAGGGCTTTCATGCCGGGCGTCCGGTTACGGGCCGGTGGTGCAGATACCGGCCATTGCCGGAGCTCCGCGCGCCGGCGGCAGCGTCAACTCTCTCCGGTGGCCGGTGCAAGCGACGCTCGCGTCTTCTCCAGCAGCGCGCCCAGTGCCGACGCCGACACCGGCCGGCTGTACAGGTATCCCTGGATGGCGTCGCACCCGTGATGACGCAACCACTCCGCTTCGGGCTCGCTTTCGACGCCCTCAGCCACGGTCGTCAGCCCGAGTGCCTGCGTCATCAGCAGCATGGAGCGGACGATTGCCTGATTGTCGCGGGACTGCTGCACGTTGCGCACGAACGAGGCATCGATCTTGACCTTGTGCACGGGCAGCTGCTTGAAGTGCGAAAGGCTGGAGTAGCCGCGGCCGAAATCGTCGATCACGATCGAAACGCCCATGTTGTCGAGCTCATGAAGCCGCGAGCGGATTTTCGCGTCGAGCTGCAGCGCTACCGTCTCGGTAATCTCCAGTTCCACGGCGTCCGGTTCCACGCCGAGTTCGTGGATCGTGTCCAGAACGAACTCGGGGAAACCCGAGCCGCGCAGCTGTGCGGGCGAAACATTGACCGCCAGCGGGCCGAGGTACAGGCCCGATCTGCGCCATTGCACCAGTTGTGTCATGGCCTCGCGGAATGCCCAGCGTCCCAGATCGAGGATGAGTCCGCTGCGCTCCGCGGCGGGGATGAACTCGCTCGCCGAAATCTCGGCGCCTTCCGCTGTCGTCCATGCGCTGAGTGCCTCGACTCCGATGATGCCGCCGCCGGCGATGGCGAACTGCGGCTGGTAGCGCAGGCGGAGTTCGCCATTCGCCAGCGCGCGGCGGAGATGTTGGACAAGTGATGCGTAACGCGCGGTTTCCTGTCGCAACGAATCCTCGAACACGTTGACGCCGTCCCGACCCGCCCGCTTTGCCCCGTACATTGCCGCATCGGCGGCGCTCAGCAGCGCGGCCGGATCATCTCCGTGATCCGGATAGACGGCGATGCCGATGCTGCATGTGCCGACGACGTTGAGACCGTCGACCACGCCTGGGCGGGCGACGGCTTGGCGCACCGAGTCGGCGATGGCGAATGGCGCGGCAGATGAATCGAGATCTGCGATCAGTACCAGGAACTCGTCGCCGCCGAGGCGCGCGACCGTCGTGGTGCCGTCGGCGAAGGCGCTCAGGCGCGTCGCGATTTCGCGCAGGTAGAGGTCCCCGAATGCATGGCCGCGGGTGTCGTTGATGAGCTTGAAGTTGTCGAGATCGATCAGCAGCAGGGCCAGCCGTAGTCCGGTATCTGCTGCTTCGCGTATCGCCTGGGTGAGGCGTTCGTGGATCAGCGCGCGATTGGGCAGTCCCGTCAGGGGATCGACCGTCGCCTGCAGACGCAGCAGCTCGTGCGTGCGCAGTTGGGCGGTCACGTCGAGGCAGATCACGATCCGCAGGGTTCTCTCCGCCAGTGCGAGCTCGGTCGAGAACACCTGAACGTCGATCAGTCGCCCGTCTCTGGCGAGGTGGCGGGCGAATGCGCCGATCGCGGCATCGCGGCGTCCGCGCCCCTGCGGCGCCCGTGCGGGCAAGGCGTCGGCGAACAGATCGGCCAGAGGCATGCCCCGGAATTCCTCCATGCTCCAGCCGTAAATGGCGACCGCGGCGTCGTTGACCTCCTCGATCTCGCCCGTGTCGGGCTGCACGACGAGGCAGGGCGTCGGCAGGCCGCTGAAGAGCTGCGCATAGCTCCGGGTCAGGCGGTCCACGATTGCGCTGCTATCAAGAAAGCGCGTGATCGCCCGTCTTTGCAGCCAGAAAATCAGGAGCGAGGACACGCCGATGAAAAGAATGCCCTTGAACACGAGATAGATCAGCCGGTCGTTGCCGTGCATCGGCAGGTTCACGTACGCGAGGTCGCTGATGCCCAGCCACGCCGCGCTGAATGCGGCATAGCGGTATGCCAGCGTGCAGGGCTGACGGCGGAGGCGTCGCTGCGCGCGAGCGCGTGCTATGTCTGTCCTTTGCCAGCCGTAATCGCGGGCGCGCTCGTCGAGAGTCATGGTCCGGCTCCTTGGCTGCCGCTGTCGATCGGGTCGTCTTCTGCGCCGTCAGCGCGAAGATGCGAATGGCACTCCCGACGCCATGGCGCGGATCAGAACTCGCGCCATGCGCCCTCCTCCGCAGTCACAGGCATGGCGGGTTTCCCGGCACGCGGTTCGCGGCCGCCCGACGCGCTCGCCCGTTGCGTCGCCGCTGCCCGCTCGGCCGCGCGCAGCATGCGGGCCGGAACCGACGACGCATCGCCTTCGGCTGGCCGGTGCTGCCGTCCACGCCGCGGCCCGCGCGGCGGCGGCTGCGCCCCGTCGCCGTCGTCGAATCGGAAGTACGCCACCTGCCGCAGCAGCCCTTCCGCCTGCTCCTGCATCGCCCGGCTCGCCGCCGCCGCCTCTTCCACCAGCGCCGCGTTCTGCTGCGTCACCTCGTCCATCTGCATCACCGCGGTATTGACCTGGTCGATCCCCGACGACTGCTCCGCGCTCGCCGCCGCGATCTCCCCCACGATGTCCGTCACCTTCTT
>JAJYMF010000061.1 GCA_021787175.1 Pseudomonadota bacterium
CTGCTTTCCGCGCGCATCGAGCACCTCACCGGGCACTTCAAGACGCATACGCACGATCACCATTCGCGCCGCGGACTGCTGAAGCTCGTCAATCAGCGCAAGCGCCTGCTCGGCTATCTGAAGGGCAAGGACGGCGAGCGCTACCAAACCCTGATCCAGCGCCTCGGCCTGCGTCGCTGAGCCCCGGCCAAAAGGACATCTTCGTGGCGAAAGTAACCAAGTCATTCCAGTACGGTCAGCATCAAGTCACTCTGGAGACGGGCGAAATTGCCCGTCAGGCCTCCGGTGCGGTGATGGTCAGCATGGCCGGCACCGTGGTGCTGGTCGCGGCGGTCGCGGCGCCCAAGGCGCGCGAGGGCCAGGACTTCTTCCCGCTGACGGTGGACTATCTCGAGAAGTTCTACTCGGCCGGCCGCATCCCCGGCGGTTTCTTCAAGCGCGAAGGGCGCCTGACCGAGAAGGAAACGCTGACCTCGCGCCTGATCGACCGGCCGATCCGTCCGCTGTTCCCCGAGGAGTTCAAGAACGAGGTGCAGATCGTCGCCACCGTGGTGTCGATGAACCCGGAGATCGACGGCGACATCCCGGCGCTGATCGGCGCCTCGGCCGCGCTGTGCCTGGCCGGCGTCCCGTTCAAGGGTCCGATCGCCGCCGCCCGCGTCGGCTATGCCGGCGGCCAGTACCTGCTCAATCCCAGCGCCAGCGAGCTGAAGACATCCGATCTGGATCTGGTCGTCGCCGGCACCGCCAACGCCGTGCTGATGGTCGAGTCCGAGGCCAAGCTGCTCAGCGAGGAAGTGATGCTGGGCGCGGTGATGTTCGGCCACCGGCAGATGCAGGCGGCGATCACCGCGATCAACGAACTGGTCGCCGAAGCCGGCCGCAAGCCGTTCACCTGGCAGGCACCGGCGCGCAACGACGCGCTGTTCGCCGCGCTCGAGGCCGCCCTCGGCAACCGCCTGCACGACGCGTTCAAGGTGCGCGACAAGCTGGAGCGCCGCGACGCCATCGCTACGCTCAAGCGCGAGGTCAAGGCCGCGGTCGCCGCGCAGGCGGCCGAGAAGGGCTGGAGCGACGGCGAGATCGGCGCCGCGCTGGGCGAGATCGAGTACCGCACCCTGCGCGACGGCGTGCTCAAGACCAAACTGCGCATCGACGGCCGCAAGCTCGACGACATCCGTACGATCACCGCACGCGTCGGCGTGCTGCCGCGCACCCACGGTTCGGCGCTGTTCACCCGCGGCGAGACGCAGGCGCTGGTCACCGTCACCCTCGGCACCACCCGCGACGCGCAGATCATCGACGCGCCCGAGGGCGAGTCCAAGGATCCGTTCCTGTTCCACTACAACTTCCCGCCCTATTCGGTCGGTGAAGCCGGCCGCATGATGGGCCCCAAGCGCCGCGAGATCGGTCACGGGCGCCTCGCCAAGCGCGGCGTGCAGGCGGTCAAGCCGACCCTCGAGTCGTTCCCGTACGTGCTGCGCGTGGTCAGCGAGATCACCGAGTCCAACGGCTCGTCGTCGATGGCCTCGGTGTGCGGCGCGTCGCTGGCGATGATGGATGCCGGCGTGCCGCTGCAGGCGCCGGTGGCCGGCATCGCCATGGGTCTGGTCAAGGAGGGCGACGAGTTCGTCGTGCTGTCGGACATCCTCGGCGACGAGGACCATCTGGGCGACATGGACTTCAAGGTGGCCGGCACCGCCGCCGGCGTGTCCGCGCTGCAGATGGACATCAAGATCGACGGCATCACCGAGCAGATCATGCACACGGCGCTGGAGCAGGCCAAGCGCGGCCGTCTGCACATTCTCGGCGAGATGGCCAAGTCGATCAGCACGGCGCGCAGCGAGATGAGCGAATTCGCGCCGCGCCTGCTGACCATGCGCATCCACCCGGACAAGATCCGCGAGGTGATCGGCAAGGGCGGCTCGGTGATCCGCTCGATCACCGACGAGACGGGCGCGACCATCGACATCCAGGACGACGGCACCATCATCATCGCCTCGGTCAATCGCGCCGCGGCCGAAGAGGCCAAGAAGCGCATCGAGATGATCGTCTCCGACGTCGAGCCGGGTCGCATCTACGAAGGCCGTGTGGCCAAGCTGATGGACTTCGGCGCGTTCGTCACGATCATGCCGGGCAAGGACGGCCTGGTGCACGTGTCGCAGATCTCCAGCGAGCGCGTCGAGAAGGTGTCGGACAAGCTCAAGGAAGGCGACATGGTCAAGGTCAAGGTGCTGGAAGTGGACAAGCAGGGCCGCATCCGCCTGTCGATCAAGGCGGTGCTGGAGGACGCGCAAGCCTGAGCCTGGCGTTCCCCCGCGTGATACTCGACGCCCGGTCTCGCGAGAGCCGGGCGTCGGTGTTTGCGATCGCCGATGGTGCGATGCACAATAGACGCTTGCGCTCAGGAGATCAGCATGGCTCACGCAGACGCGGCACCCGGCGGCGATTTTGAACGACTGGCCCGGCAATCCTGGGATGCCTGGCAGGGCTGGATGAAGGGCGGCGCCACGGCAGGCACCCCACCGTCGGCAACGGCCTCGTCGGAAGCGGCCGAACGCGCCCTGGCGGGCCTGAAGGGTTATTTCACCCTGCTCGAATCGCTCTGGGCGGGCGCTCCGGGCGCCGCTTCCGGCGGCGATTGGCGCAGCTGGATGAACGACGTGTTCGCGGGTCCGGCACAGCCCTTTGCGCAGGCGTTCGCGGACACCAGCGGCCTCGCCGGCGGTGGTCCCGATGCATGGATGGCCGACGCCCAGCGCGCTGCCGCACCGCTGCTCGATGGCCTGCGCAAGGACATGAATCTGCCGACCTTCGGCCTTGCCCGCGAGCACCAGGAGCGCGGCCAGCGCCTGCTGCTGGCCGTCACCGATCTGCAGCAGCAACTGGCGCAATACCACGCGCTGCTGGCGCGCGCCGGCCGCCTGGCCGCCGAGCGTCTCGAATCCCGACTTGCCGAGCGGTCCGAGCCCGGCCGGCAGGTCGATAGCCTGCGCGGGCTTTATGACCTGTGGGTGGACGCCGCAGAGGATACTTTCCAGGAGGTGGCGCTGTCGCCCGAATACCGCACCGTCTATGGCGCCCTGGTCAACGCGCAGAGCCGTGTGCGCGCCGAGAGTCGGGCCCAGACCGAGGTCATCGCCCGCGAGTTCGGATTGCCGACGCGCAGCGAGGTGGCGACGCTGGGCCAGCGTCTGCATGAAGTGCGGCGGACGCTGCGCGCGCAGGGCGAACTGGCGGACGAGGTTGCCGCGCTGCGCGCCGAGGTGGAGGCGTTGAAGCGCGGCCGAGCGGCCGCGGCGGCAGCGAAACCCGACCCTGCCGCGAGCAGGCCGACGCCCGCCGGCGGCAAGTCCGGGGCCGCCATGAGCCTTCCGGCACCCGCTGCCAAACCCAAGGCCGCCGCCGGCAAGCGTCGCCCGGCGCGCAAGAACTCCTGAGGACTCCGCCATGTACAGCCCGCTGCGCATCGACCCGCTCAAGGCCCTCGAAGAGATCGAAACCTTTCGCCGCAAGCTCGCCGCCGGACTGCCCAGCCTGCGCAGCCTCGGCGAAGTGCACTTCGGCGCCACGCCGAAGGAAGCCGTCTACCGCGAGGACAAGCTGGTGCTCTATCACTTCCAGGGCGAGCGCAAGCCGAGCGCGAAGGTGCCGCTGCTGATCAGCTATGCGCTGGTCAACACGCCGTGGATGACCGACCTGCAGGCCGATCGCTCGCTGGTGGCGCGGCTGCTGGAGCAGGGTGAGGACGTGTATCTGATCGACTGGGGCTATCCCGACCTCGCCGACCGCTGGCTGACGCTCGAGGACTATATCGAGGGCTATCTCGGCCGCTGCATCGACGTGGTGCGCAGGCGCCACGGCCTGGAGGCGATCAACCTGCTGGGCATCTGCCAGGGCGGCGCGTTTTCCCTCTGCTACGCCGCGCTGCACCCGGAAAAGCTGGCCAACCTGATCACGATGGTGACGCCGGTGGATTTCCACACGCCGGACAACATGCTCTCGCACTGGACGCGCGAGATGGACGTCGATGCCTTCGTCGATTCGCTGGGCAACATCCCGGCCGATCTGATGAACTTCTGCTACCTGACGCTGAAGCCGGTGCGGCTGAACCAGCAGAAGTACGTCGGTCTGGTGGACATCCTTGATGACCCGAAGGAGGTCGAGAACTTCCTGCGCATGGAGAAATGGATCTTCGATTCGCCCGACCAGGCCGGCGAGGCGTTCCGCCAGTTCATCAAGGATTTCTACCAGGGCAACAAGCTGATCATGGGCGAGGTCGAGATCGGCGGCCGCCGCGTCGACCTCAAGCGGGTGAGCATGCCGGTGCTCAACATCTACGCCGAGCAGGATCATCTGGTGCCGCCCTCGGCGGCGCGCCCGCTGCGCGACCACGTCGGCACCACGGACTACACCGAGCTCAGCTTCAAGGGCGGCCACATCGGCATCTACGTCTCCAGCCGCGCCCAGCGCGAAGTGCCCGGCGCGGTGCACGCCTGGCTGGCTGCGCGCGGCGGTTGACGGTTGGCCTTGCCGGCATGGAAGCTGCCGCGATTCCCGTCCTTGGCGCGCGCCGTTCGTTCGCCGCGCTTATGCTTCACAGTGGCCTGTGCAGACCGACGGCGTGGCCGCCCGCAGCGCCTGAGGGCCCCCGATGACAGAAACGACCGGACACGACCGTGTGCGCGCCGTGCAGTGGCAGGGCGACCGTCTGCGCCTGCTCGATCAGCGCCGGCTGCCGCAGCACGAGGCCTGGATCGAATGCCGCACGGCAGGCGAGGTCGCGAGCGCGATCCGCGATCTGGCCGTGCGCGGCGCGCCCGCGATCGGCATCGCCGCCGCCTGGGGCGCGGTGCTGGCCGTGCGCGGCGGCGCGGCCGACTTCGCCGCCGGGCTGGCGGCGCTGCGCAGTGCGCGTCCGACCGCGGTCAACCTGATGTGGGCGCTGGATCGCATGGCCGCCGCCGCGCGCGCCGGTCGCGATCTCGCGCTCGAAGCGCAGGCCATCCAGGACGAGGATCTGGCCGCCAACCGGCGCATGGGCGATCTGGGCGCCGCGCTGCTGGGGCAGGGCGCCGGCGTGCTCACCCATTGCAACACCGGATCGCTGGCGACCGCCGGTTTCGGCACCGCGCTGGGCGTGATCCGTGCCGGCGTCGCCGCCGGCCGCATCGCGGCGGTGTATGCCGGGGAAACGCGGCCGTGGCTGCAAGGCGCGCGGCTGACGATGTGGGAGCTGGCGCGCGACGGCATCGACGCCACCCTGATCGCCGACTCCGCCGCCGCGCACCTGATGAAGTCCGGCGCGGTGCAGTGGGTGATCGTCGGCGCCGACCGCATCGCCGCCAACGGCGACACCGCCAACAAGATCGGCACCTACGCACTGGCGATCGCGGCACGCCATCACGGCGTGCGCTTCATGGTCGTGGCGCCGGCGTCGACGGTGGACATGGCGACAGCGGACGGCGAGGCGATCGCGATCGAGCTGCGCAATGCCGACGAGCTGCTGACGTGGGCCGGGCAGCGCCACGTGGCCGCGGGCGCACGCGCCTGGAATCCGGTGTTCGACGTCACCCCGGCCAGCCTGATCGACGCCATCGTCACCGAGTGCGGCGTGATCGAACGGCCGGATGCGCAACGGATGCACACGCTGTTTGGAGATCGCCATGCGTGAGATCGGGCTGTTTTTCGTTGGCGGCGTGATCGGCTTTTTCGTCGATGCCGGCATCGTCCAGCTGCTGGTCAGCAAGGCCGGCATGGACCCGTACCTGGCGCGCGTGATCTCGTTCCTGTGCGCGGCCACGGTGACCTGGGTCTGGAACCGCCGCTATACCTTTGCCGCGCACGGCGGTCACCACAGCAGGCGTGCCGAATGGATGCGCTGGATGGCGGCGATGAGCGGCGGCGCGCTGGTCAATTACGGCACCTACGCGCTGGCGGTGTGGCAGTTCCCGCTGGTGCATGCCTGGCCTGCGCTGGGCGTCGCCGCCGGCTCGGTGACCGGCGCCGGCGTCAACTATCTGGGCGCCCGCCACTTCGTCTTCGCCAAGCCTCGCAGAGGCGTCAAGACGCGCGTGTAAGTGCCCGTCCCTGAAGCCTTTTTTTGTCCTTGTCGCGGGGTGCCTGTGCTACACTTCACGGATTGTTTGCGGGTCACCGCGGCCGTCCGGGGACGGTCGTGTTCCGCCACCACCCGGAAGCCGCCTGATGGCCGAACTTGCCAAGGAAATCATTCGCGTCAACATCGAAGACGAGATGCGCCAGAGCTACCTCGATTACGCCATGAGCGTGATCGTGGGGCGCGCGCTTCCCGACGTGCGTGACGGCCTGAAACCCGTGCATCGCCGTGTGCTGTTCGCGATGAACGAGCTCGGCAACAGCTGGAACAAACCCTACAAGAAATCGGCGCGCGTGGTCGGCGACGTCATCGGCAAATACCATCCGCACGGCGACCAGTCGGTCTACGACACGCTGGTGCGCATGGCGCAGCCGTTCTCGCTGCGCTACCTGCTGGTCGACGGGCAGGGCAACTTCGGTTCGGTCGACGGCGACAACCCGGCCGCGATGCGCTACACCGAAGTGCGCATGGCGCGGCTCACCCACGAGCTGATGGCCGACATCGACAAGGACACCGTCGACTTCGGGCCCAACTACGACGAAAGCGAGCACGAGCCGCTGGTGCTGCCGACGCGGGTGCCGAACCTGCTGGTCAACGGCTCGGCGGGCATCGCCGTCGGCATGGCGACCAACATTCCGCCGCACAATCTCGGCGAGGTGGTCGACGCCACCGTGGCCCTGATCGACGATCCCGATCTCGGCATCGATACGCTGATGCAGCACATCCCCGGCCCGGATTTTCCGACTGCCGGCATCATCAACGGCGCCGCCGGCATCGTCGAGGCCTACCGCAGCGGCCGCGGCCGCATCCTGGTGCGCGCCCGCGCCGACATCGAGACCGAGCCCAACGGCCGCGAGACGATCATCGTCAGCGAGCTGCCGTATCAGGTGAACAAGGCCCGGCTGATCGAGAAGATCGCCGAGCTGGTCAAGGAAAAGAAGCTCGAGGGCATCTCGGAACTGCGTGACGAATCCGACAAGGACGGCATGCGGGTGGTGATCGAGATCCGTCGCGATGCCATGGGCGACGTGGTCCTCAACAATCTGTTCCAGCAGACCCAGCTGCAGGACACCTTCGGCATGAACATGGTGGCGCTGGTCGACGGCCAGCCGCGACTGCTCAACCTCAAGGAGATCATCGAAGCCTTCATCCGCCACCGCCGCGAGGTGGTGACGCGCCGGACGCTGTTCGACCTGCGCAAGGCGCGCGCGCGCGCCCACATCCTCGAAGGCCTGGCCGTCGCGCTGGCCAACATCGACGCGATGATCGAGCTGATCAAGACCTCGGCCTCGCCGCAGGAGGCCCGCGAGCGCCTGCTGGCCCGCACCTGGGAGCCGGGCCTGGTACGCGCGCTGCTGGCCGCCCAGGGCGCCGAGCTGACGCGGCCCGAGGACCTCGATTCCGCGGCCGGGCTGAAGACCGACGGCTACCAGCTGTCCGAGGTGCAGGCCAAGGAAATCCTCGAGATGCGCCTGCACCGCCTGACCGGACTGGAGCAGGAGAAGCTGACCGAGGAGTACCGCCAGATCCTCGACACCATCCGCGGCCTGATCGCCATCCTCGAGAGCCCCGAACGCCTGCTCGCGGTCATCCGCGAGGAGCTGCTGGCGATCAAGGACGACTACGCCGATGAACGCCGCACCGTGATCCAGCCGTCGCAGGAGGATCTCGACGTGCTGGATCTGATTCCGCCCGAGGATGTGGTGGTGACGCTGTCGCACACGGGATATGTCAAGCGTCAGCCGGCCAGCCTCTATCGCGCCCAGAAGCGCGGCGGCAAGGGCCGCTCGGCCACGGCGATGAAGGAAGAGGACTTCGTCGAGCAGCTGTGGGTGGTCAACACCCACGACACCCTGCTCACCTTCACCGGCGCCGGCCGCGTGTTCTGGCTGAAGGTCTATCAGATCCCCGATGCCGGCCCCGGCGCGCGCGGCAAGCCGATCGTCAACCTACTGCCGCTGGAAGAGGGCGAGAAGGTGCAGGCGGTGCTTCCGGTGCGCGATTTCCCCGAGGATCGCTACGTGTTTTTCGCCACCCGCAACGGCACGGTCAAGAAGACGCCGCTCAGCGATTACTCGCGGCCGCGCACCAGCGGCATTCGCGCGATCGATCTCGACGACGGCGACGGCCTGGTCGACGTGCAGCTGACCGACGGCCAGCGCGACGTGCTGCTGTTCGCCTCCAACGGCAAGGCGGTGCGCTTCGCCGAGGGCGAGGTGCGCGCGATGGGGCGCGTCGCCCACGGCGTGCGCGGCATGCGCCTGACCGACGATGCACGCGTGGTATCGATGATCGTGGCCAGCGGCGGTGACATCCTCACTGCTACTGCGCGCGGCTACGGCAAGCGCACGCCGCTGGATGATTTTCCGCGCAAGGGCCGCGGCACCCAGGGCGTGATCGCGATCCAGTGTTCCGGGCGCAACGGAGCGCTGGTCGCGGCGGTGCAGGTCGATGACCGCCACGAGCTGATGCTGATCTCCAACCTCGGCACCCTGGTGCGCACGCGCGTCGCCGAGGTCTCGCAATTGGGCCGCAATACCCAGGGCGTGACTCTGATCCGGCTGCCGGAGGAGGAGAACCTGGCCGGCGTGGTGCGTCTGGACAGTCTGGACGAGGACGACATCGCCGAGATTGCGGAGACGCAGATGGACGCCGAAGCGCCGCCCGCGGCCTGAAACCGCCGACCCGCAAACGCGGAAGCCCCGGCTTGCCGGGGCTTCCGCGTCGACTGCTGCCGGGTGCGGCGGCGGTGTCAGCCGATGGCCGCCAGCATCGCCTCGGCGCTGGACACCTTGAACTCGCCGGGTGCCTCCACATGCAGCGCCTTGACCACGCCGTCCTCGGCGTAGAGGGCAAAACGCTGCGATCGCAGGCCCAGTCCGAAAGCGGTGGCGTCCAGTTCGAGGCCCAGCGCCTTGGTGAACGCGCCGTTGCCGTCGGCGAGCAGATGCAGACCCTCGGGGGTGTTCTGCGACTTGCCCCAGGCGTCCATCACGAAGGCGTCGTTGACGGCCATGCAGGCCACCTCGATGCCGCGCCGGCGGAAGTCGTCGAAGTGCTCGACATAGCCCGGCAGGTGCTTGACCGAGCAGGTCGGGGTGAACGCGCCGGGGACGGCAAACAGGACCACCTTGCGGCCCTTGAAGACCTCGTCGGTCGTCACGGCGGCGGGTGCGCCGTTGCGCATGATGTTGAGGGGGGCACTGGGAATGCGGTCACCGATGCGGATGCTCATGGGAACTCCAGGGGATGGGCACGGCGGCATGCCGTGCGGTCAGGGAATGCGACATCGTACCGCGCCGGGCGTGAACCGGCGGTCTTGATCGGCCTGTGTCCGCCCCTATTTTCGGGAGCAGGCGGCCATGAGCCGCATTTCATGGAGACATTGTCATGACCATTACCCGTTACACCCCGTGGGCGCTGTCGAACAGCCTGCAGGGCGAGATCAACCAGGTGCTCGACCGTTTTCTCAACGGCGGCGAATCCGACCAGTCCAACGTGGTCACCAGCCAGTGGACGCCGCGCGTGGACATCCGCGAGGAGGACAAGCGCTTCGTGATCCTGGCCGACATTCCCGGCGTCGACCCCAAGGACATCGAGGTGCACATGGACAAGGGCATCCTGTCGATCAAGGGCGAGCGCACCGCCGAGAACAAGGAGTCGCAGGGCTCGTTCACCCGCGTCGAGCGTTCGCACGGGCTGTTCTACCGCCGTTTCGCGCTGCCCGACAGCGCCGACGCCGACGGTATCCGTGCCGCCGGCAAGCACGGCGTGCTGGAAATCAGCATCCCGAAAAAGCCGGAAACCACGCCGCGCAGGATTACCATCGCTGCGGGCGAGTAAACGGCCGGCTTGCGCCTGCGGGCCCGCGGCGGGAACACCGCGGCGGGCCCGTTGCGTTGGGCTGCCGGCAGACCGGAGCACGGCATGGAATTCAAGGATTACTACGACACCCTGGGCGTCAAGCCCGACGCCAGCGCGGCCGAGATCAAGGCGGCCTACCGCAAGCTGGCGCGCAAGTTTCATCCCGACGTCAGCAAGGAGGCCGGCGCCGAGGAGCGCTTCAAGACGGTCAACGAGGCCTACGAAGTGCTGCAGGACAAGGGCAAGCGCGCGGCCTACGATCAGGTGCGCGCCGGCGGCTACCGTGCCGGTGACAGCTTCCGGCCGCCACCCGGCTGGGGCGAGGGCGCGGGATTCGATCCCGGCGCCGGCGGCGGCGGCGATTTCAGCGACTTCTTCGAAAGCCTGTTCGGCCAGCAGCAGGGCGGTCGCTCCGGCGCGCGCAGCCGGCGCGGACGCGACGTCCAGGCGCACATCGATATCGATCTGGCCACGGCCTTTGCCGGCGGCAAGACCCGCGTGGCGCTGCAGGACGGCGGCCGCGAGCGCGTGCTGGAGGTGAGGATCCCCGCCGGCATTGCGCCGGGTCAGGTGATCCGTCTCGCCGGCCAGGGCCACCCCGGCAGCGGGGGTCAGCCTGCCGGCGATCTGCTGCTCGAGATCGGCATTCGCGATGACGCCCGCTTCCGGCTCGACGGCCGCGACATTCGCGTCAGCCTGCCGGTGGCGCCGTGGGAGGCCGCGCTGGGCGCCACGGTGCCGGTGCCGACCCTGGCCGGCGCGGTCGAGCTCAGGGTACCCGCCGGCTCGCAGAGCGGGCGCCGGTTGCGGCTCAAGGGCCGCGGCATGCCCGGCCATCCGCCCGGCGATCAGATCGTCGATCTCGCCATCCGCACGCCCGTCGCCGGCGATGCCGATGCGCGCAAGGCGTACGAGGCGTTCGAGCAGGCGTTTGCGGGGTTCGATCCGCGGCGGTGAGTTTCGAGTTTCAATGATGGGGACGATCCTGATGCCCGCGTCGCGATCGGCCGGGCGTCAGGCCGGGTCAGCCTTCTCAGCCGCCCAGCGCGTCGCGCACGATCGAGCCCAGTTCCGTCTCGTTGATCGGCTTGGTGAGGTAGCCCTTCGCGCCCTGGCGCAGGCCCCAGACCTTGTCGGTTTCCTGGTCCTTGGTGGTCACCAGGATGATCGGGATGTGCGCGGTGCCGGGGTCCTTGGAGATCGTGCGGGTGGCCTGAAATCCGTTGAGGTTCGGCATCACCACGTCCATCAGGATCAGGTCGGGCTTTTCGCGGCGCGCCGCCTCGACGCCGGCGGAGCCGTCTTCGGCGGTGACGACCTGATGGCCCAGCTTTTCGACCATGCGCTTGAGGCCGACCAGCTGCGAAGGCGAATCGTCCACGATCAGGATGCGCGCCATCAATGTTTCCCCACGCTGCGAAATGGAATCGAACCCGGAATGCTTTCATTATCACCCGGAGCGCCATGATCGCGAAAGGCGACCCGGTCCCGTGTCACCGTCGCGACAGACAACAACTGCCGTGAACAGCGCCGATCGGCTGGCTCAGGTGGCGATCTTCACAACAGTGCGACCGAACGACTCCCCGGCCAGCATGCGCGCGAACACGATCGGCAGCTCGGACAGGGTGATTTCCCGGGTCGCGATGGCATCCAGCTGCGCCGGCTTCCAGTCGTCGGCGAGGTGCGCCCACACCCGCTCGCGCTGATCGCGCGGCGTTGCGGCCGAGGCGATCCCGAGCAGGCTGACGCCGCGGATGATGAAGGGCATCACCGTGGTGGCGAGATCCGCGCTGGCCGCAAGGCCGCACACGGCGACGTTGCCGTAGGGC
>JAJYMF010000327.1 GCA_021787175.1 Pseudomonadota bacterium
CGAGGGCAAGGCGATCCAGCTGCACCCGCTGGTCTGCACCGCCTTCAACGCCGACTTCGACGGCGACCAGATGGCGGTGCACGTGCCGCTCAGCATCGAGGCGCAGCTGGAAGCGCGCGCATTGATGATGAGCTCCAACAACATCCTGTCGCCGGCCAACGGCGAGCCGATCATCGTGCCGACCCAGGACGTCGTGCTCGGGCTGTATTACATGACCCGCGAACTCGTCGGCGCCACCGGCGAAGGCATGGCGTTCGCCAACATCTCCGAGGTGCGCCGCGCCTACGACAACCGTGCCGTGCAGCTGCACGCCAAGGTCAAGGTGCGCATCCGCGAGACCGAGATCGACGGCGACGGCAAGCGCACGCACAAGACGACCCTGATCGACACCACCATCGGCCGTGCTCTGCTGGCCGAGATCCTGCCGGAAGGACTGCCGTTTGCGCTGGTCAACATCGAGCTGACCAAGAAGGCGATCTCGCGCCTGATCAACGCCAGCTACCGCCGCCTCGGTCTCAAGGACACCGTGGTGTTCGCCGACAAGCTGATGTACACCGGCTTCCGCTTCGCCACGCGCGCCGGCATCTCGATCGGCATCGATGACATGAAGATCCCGGGCGAGAAGAAGGCGATTCTCGAGGAGGCCGAAAAGGAAGTGCTCGAGATCCAGGAGCAGTTCCAGTCTGGCCTGGTCACTGCCGGCGAGCGCTACAACAAGGTGGTCGACATCTGGTCGCGCACCAACGAGCTGGTGGCCAAGGCGATGATCGAGGGCATCGGCAACGAGAAGGTGACTACGCGCGACGGCAAGCTCGTCGAGCAGAAGTCGATGAACTCGATCTACATCATGGCCGACTCCGGCGCGCGCGGCTCGGCGGCGCAGATCCGCCAGCTGGCCGGCATGCGCGGGCTGATGGCCAAGCCGGACGGCTCGATCATCGAGACCCCGATCAAGGCCAACTTCCGCGAAGGACTGGACGTCCTGCAGTACTTCATCTCCACCCACGGCGCGCGCAAGGGCCTGGCCGATACCGCTCTGAAGACGGCGAACTCGGGCTATCTGACTCGCCGCCTGGTGGACGTGGCGCAGGACGTGGTGGTCACGCAGCCCGACTGCGGCACCGAGGACGGCCTGATCATGACCGCGATCGTCGAGGGCGGCGATGTGGTCGAGCCGCTGCGCGATCGCGTGCTCGGCCGCGTCGTGGCCGAAGACGTCTACGCCCCGGGCAACGACGACAAGCCGATCGTCACCCGCAACACGCTGCTCGACGAGTTTCTGGTCGATCGTCTCGACCAGGCCAGCGTACAGTCGGTCAAGGTGCGTTCGCCGATCGCCTGCGAGGCGCCGCACGGCGTCTGCTCGATGTGCTACGGCCGCGATCTGGCGCGCGGTCACCTCGTCAATATCGGCGAGGCGATCGGCGTCATTGCCGCGCAGTCGATCGGCGAGCCCGGCACCCAGTTGACCATGCGCACCTTCCACATCGGCGGCGCGGCCTCGCGTGCGGCTGCCGTGGACAACGTCACGGTCAAGACCACCGGCGCGGTCAAGTTCAACAATCTCAAGACCGTACAGCACGCCCAGGGCCACCTGGTCGCGGTGTCGCGATCCGGTGAAGTCAGCGTGCTCGACGGCCACGGCCGCGAGCGCGAGCGCTACAAGGTGCCCTACGGCGCCACGCTGGCGGTCAAGGACGGTGCCCAGGTCAAGGCCGGACAGACCGTGGCCAACTGGGATCCGCACACCCATCCGATCGTGTCCGAAGTGGCGGGCGTGGTGCGCTTCATCGACTTCCTCGATGGCGTCACCGTGCAGTCGCAGACTGACGAGCTGACCGGCCTCGAGTCGGCGGTCGTCACCGACCCCAAGCGTCGTGGTGGCGGCGCCAAGGACCTGCGCCCGACTGTGCGCCTGGAAGACAAGAAGGGCAAGGAACTCAAGCTGCCCGGCACCGACATTCCGGCGCAGTACTTCCTGCCGGCGGGCGCGATCGTCAGCCTGCAGGACGGCGCCGAAGTGGGCGTCGGCGACGTGGTTGCGCGTATTCCGCAGGAAACCTCCAAGACCCGTGACATCACCGGCGGCCTGCCGCGCGTGGCCGACCTGTTCGAGGCACGCAAGCCGAAGGAGCCGGCGATCCTGGCCGAGCGCTCCGGCATCATCAGCTTCGGCAAGGACACCAAGGGCAAGCAGCGCCTGGTGATCAAGGATGCCGAGGGCAACGATCACGAGGAGTTGATCCCGAAGTGGCGCCACGTCATCGTGTTCGAGGGCGAGCACGTCGAGAAGGGCGAGACGGTCGTGGACGGCGAGCCGAATCCGCACGACATCCTGCGCCTGCTCGGCGTCGAGCCGCTGGCCGCCTATCTGGTCAAGGAAATCCAGGACGTCTACCGCCTGCAGGGCGTCAAGATCAACGACAAGCACATCGAGGCGATCATTCGCCAGATGCTGCGCAAGGTGGAGGTCGTCGAGCAGGGCGACACGCGCTATCTGCGCGGCGAGCAGGTGGATCGGCTGCGCTCGCTGGCCGAAAACCGTCGCGTCGAGGCGCGCGGTGAACGGCCAGCCCGGTACGAGCCGATGCTGCTCGGCATCACCAAGGCGTCGCTGGCGACGGAATCGTTCATCTCCGCCGCTTCCTTCCAGGAAACCACGCGCGTATTGACCGAGGCAGCCGTGCGCGGCACGCGCGATACCTTGCGTGGTCTGAAGGAGAATGTTATCGTTGGCCGCTTGATTCCCGCCGGAACCGGCCTTGCGTATCATGCGCAGCGCCGATCCCGCGGCGGATTGTCCGCATCCGAACTCGAAACGCTCTCGAGCGGCGCTTCCAGCGTCTTTGAAGAGGTTTCGGCGGGCGACGAAAGCGGCGGCGACTGAGCCGCCTCCGGGCCAAGGCCCGGGCGACATACGAAATGAGGCGCATGGATGCGCTTCGTGTTCGGGCACAGGGATGGCGCGGCTGCGGGGTTGCTGACCCGGCACGGCGCATGTTAAATTTCCGCTTCTCGGCAGGCCGAGTTTGCTCGGTCTGTCTTTACGTTTCTCAGGACCATCCCGGCATGGCGACGATCAATCAGTTGGTGCGTAAACCGCGGCGTGCGAAGAGCTACAAGAGCGCTTCGCCCGCCCTGCAGAACTGCCCGCAGCGTCGCGGGGTGTGCACCCGCGTGTACACGACGACACCGAAAAAGCCGAACTCGGCCCTGCGCAAGGTGGCCAAGGTGCGCTTGACCAACGGCTACGAGGTAATCAGCTACATCGGCGGCGAGGGCCACAACCTCCAGGAGCATTCGGTGGTTCTGATCCGCGGCGGTCGCGTCAAGGATCTGCCCGGCGTGCGCTATCACACCGTGCGCGGCAGCCTCGACTGCGCTGGCGTCGCCAAGCGCCGCCAGAGCCGTTCCAAGTACGGCGCCAAGCGCCCGAAGGGCTAATGGATTTCAAGGACTCTCGTCATGTCGCGTAAAGGTTCACATCCAGCCCGCACCACCCTGCCGGATCCCAAGCACGGCAGCCAGGTCATCGCCCGTTTCATCAACATGGTGATGAAGAGCGGCAAGAAGTCGATCGCCGAACAGATCGTCTATGGCGCGCTCGACCAACTCGGCCAGAAGCACGCCGAGCCGGTCGCGCTGGTCGAGAAGGCGCTCGGCAACGTCTCGCCTGCCGTCGAGGTGAAGTCCCGCCGCGTCGGTGGTGCGACCTATCAGGTGCCGGTCGAGGTTCGTCCGTCGCGCCGCCAGGCGCTGGCGATGCGCTGGCTGATCGACTCGGCGCGCAAGCGCGGCGAGAACTCGATGCCGCGCAAGCTGGCCGCCGAGCTGCTCGACGCGTCCGAGAACCGCGGCGGCGCGGTCAAGAAGCGCGAAGAAACCCACCGCATGGCAGAGGCCAACAAAGCCTTCTCGCATTACCGCTGGTAAGAATTGAGGCAAGAGCCGTGGCCCGCACCACTCCCATCGAGCGCTATCGCAACTTCGGCATCATGGCCCACATCGATGCCGGCAAGACCACGACCACGGAGCGCATCCTTTTCTATACGGGCGTCAATCACAAGATTGGCGAGGTGCATGACGGCGCCGCGACCATGGACTGGATGGAGCAGGAGCAGGAGCGCGGCATCACCATCACGTCCGCGGCGACGACCTGTTTCTGGACGGGCATGGACCGCTCGTTCCCGCAGCATCGTTTCAACATCATCGACACCCCCGGGCACGTCGACTTCACCATCGAGGTGGAGCGTTCGCTGCGCGTGCTCGACGGCGCCGTGTTCGTGCTTTGTGCGGTCGGCGGCGTGCAGCCGCAGTCGGAAACCGTCTGGCGCCAGGCCAACAAGTACGGCGTGCCGCGCCTGGCGTTCGTCAACAAGATGGACCGTACCGGCGCCAACTTCGACAAGGTCGTCGATCAGCTCAAGAGCCGCCTTGGCGCGCATCCGGTGCCGATGCAGGTGCCGATCGGCGCCGAAGAGAACTTCGAAGGCGTGGTCGATCTGGTCAAGATGAAGGCCATCATCTGGGACATGTCGACCCAGGGCATGAGCTTCGAATACCAGGACATCCCCGCGCATCTCATGGACGCGTGCGCCAAGGCGCGCAACTTCATGGTCGAGGCCGCTGCGGAGACTTCCGAAGAGCTGATGAACAAGTACCTCGAGGAGGGCGACCTTCCCGAGGCCGACATCATCGCCGGCATTCGTGCCGGAACGGTGGCCAACCAGCTGATTCCGGTGTTCTGCGGCACGGCCTTCAAGAACAAGGGCGTGCAGGCGATGCTGGACGCGGTGGTGAAGCTGCTGCCGTCGCCGGCGGATCGTCCGCCGGTCAAGGGCATGGACGAGAACGACAAGGATGCATTGCGCAAGGCGGGCGATGACCAGCCCTTCGCGGCGCTGGCGTTCAAGATCATGACCGACCCGTTCGTCGGCTCGCTGACCTTCTTCCGCGTCTATTCGGGCGTGCTGGCTGCCGGCGATCAGGTCTACAACCCGATCAAGAGCCGCAAGGAGCGCGTCGGCCGCATTCTGCAGATGCACGCCAATCAGCGCGAGGAAATCAAGGAAGTCCGTGCCGGCGACATCGCCGCGGCGGTCGGCCTCAAGGACGTCACCACGGGCGACACGCTGTGCTCGCAGGATCATCTGATCACGCTCGAGCGCATGGTGTTTCCGGAGCCGGTGATCTCGATGGCGGTCGAGCCCAAGACCAAGAGCGACCAGGAAAAGATGGGCGTCGCCCTGTCGCGTCTGGCGCAGGAGGATCCGTCCTTCCGCGTGCGCACCGACGAGGAGTCGGGGCAGACCATCATCGCCGGCATGGGCGAGCTGCATCTCGAAATCCTCGTTGACCGCATGAAGCGCGAGTTCAGCGTGGAAGCCAATGTCGGTCAGCCGCAGGTGGCTTTCCGCGAAACGATCCGCAAGCCGGTGCGCGTCGAGGGCAAGTTCGTGCGCCAGTCGGGCGGCAAGGGCCAGTACGGCCATGTCTGGATCGAGATGGAGCCGCGCGAGCGCGGCAGCGGTTATCTGTTCGAGAACGGCATCGTCGGCGGCGCGGTTCCGCGCGAATACATTCCGGCGGTGGACAAGGGCATCCAGGAGGCCGTTGCCAACGGTGTCATGGCCGGCTTTCCGGTGGTGGACGTCAAGATTCGCCTGGTCGACGGTTCGTACCACGAGGTCGATTCCAGCGAAATGGCGTTCAAGATCGCCGGCTCGATGGCCTTCAAGGAAGGCTTCAACAAAGCCAACCCGGCCCTGCTCGAGCCGATCATGAAGGTCGAAGTGGTGACGCCCGAGGATTACATGGGCGACGTGATGGGCGATCTCAGCCGGCGGCGCGGCCTGCTGCAGGGCTCCGACGAGTCGCCGTCCGGCAAGGTCATCAATGCGCTGGTGCCGCTGAAGGAAATGTTCGGCTACGCCACCACGCTGCGTTCGATGAGCCAGGGCCGCGCGACCTTCACCATGGAATTCGCGCACTACGCTGAAGCACCCAACAGCATCGCCGAACAGGTCATCAAGAAGTCGGCCTGATCGTTTTCCGTCAACCAAGCCATTGTTCTGAGGTTCCGAGTCATGTCCAAGGAAAAGTTTGAACGAAAGAAGCCGCACGTGAACGTGGGGACGATAGGTCACGTGGATCACGGGAAGACGACGCTGACGGCGGCGCTGACGAAGGTAGGCGCGGAGCGGTTTGGCGGGGAGTTCAAGGCGTACGACCAGATTGACGCGGCGCCGGAGGAGAAGGCGCGCGGGATCACGATCTCGACGGCGCACGTGGAGTACGAGTCGCCGAAGCGGCACTACGCGCACGTGGACTGCCCGGGGCACGCGGACTACGTGAAGAACATGATCACGGGCGCGGCGCAGATGGACGGCGCGATTCTGGTGGTGAGCGCGGCGGACGGTCCGATGCCGCAGACGCGCGAGCACATTCTGCTGGCGCGGCAGGTGGGCGTGCCGTACATCGTGGTGTACATGAACAAGGCGGACATGGTGGACGACGCCGAGCTGCTGGAGCTGGTGGAGATGGAAGTCCGCGAGCTGCTGAGCAAGTACAAGTTTCCGGGCGACGAGACGCCGATCATCAAGGGCTCGGCGCTGAAGGCGCTGGAAGGCGACGCGAGCGAGATCGGGGTGCCGTCGATCATCAAGCTGGTGGACGCGCTGGACAGTTTCATTCCGGAGCCGGTGCGGGCGCTGGACAAGCCGTTTCTGATGCCGGTGGAAGACGTGTTCTCGATTTCCGGGCGCGGCACGGTGGTCACGGGGCGGGTGGAGCGCGGCGTGGTCAAGGTGGGCGAGGAAGTGGAGATTGTGGGTCTGAAGCCGACGGTGAAGACGACGGTGACGGGCGTGGAGATGTTCCGCAAGCTGCTGGACCAGGGTCAGGCGGGCGACAACGTGGGTCTGCTGCTGCGGGGCACCAAGCGCGAGGACGTGGAGCGCGGACAGGTGCTGTGCAAGCCGGGATCGATCACGCCGCACACGAAGTTCGAGGCGGAGGTGTACGTGCTGAGCAAGGAGGAGGGCGGGCGTCACACGCCGTTCTTCAAGGGTTACCGGCCGCAGTTTTACTTCCGGACGACCGACGTGACCGGCGCGTGCGAGCTGCCGGAGGGCGTGGAGATGGTGATGCCGGGCGACAACGTGAAGATGGTGGTGTCGCTGATTGCGCCGATTGCGATGGAGGAGGGGCTGCGCTTCGCGATTCGCGAGGGCGGCCGCACCGTCGGCGCCGGCGTCGTCGCCAAGATCTTCGAGTAAGGCAGCAGCAGTGCGCGAGCCGCGAGAAGCGGTTCGCGATCGACCGCAGCATCGTTCTTTTCATACAGGACACGGCAAATGGCGAACCAGAAGATTCGCATTCGGCTCAAGGCGTACGATCACCGGCTGATCGACCGTTCGGCGAGCGAGATCGTCGAAACGGCCCGGCGTACCGGCGCGCAGGTGCGCGGCCCGATTCCGCTGCCGACCAAGATCGAGCGCTACACCATCCTGGTGTCGCCGCACGTCGACAAGGACGCACGCGACCAGTACGAGACGCGCACCCACAAGCGCGTGCTGGATATCGTCGATCCCAACGACAAGACCGTGGACGCGCTGATGAAGCTGGATCTTGCGGCCGGCGTCGACGTACAGATCAAGCTCGGCTAAGGCGCCTGACAGGACACACCCATGAGTATCGGATTGGTTGGCCGCAAATGCGGCATGAGCCGACTCTTCACCGAAGACGGCCGTTCGGTGCCGGTGACGCTGATTGAAGCGACGCCGAACCGCGTGACCCAGGTGAAGGTCGAGGACAACGACGGCTACACGGCCGTGCAGGTGACCGCGGGCGCCAAGCGCGCGTCCCTGCTGAGCAAGGCCCAGAAGGGCCACTACGCCAAGGCCAAGGTCGAGCCCGGCCGTGGCCTGTGGGAATTCCGTCTGGCGGCGGCCGATGCCGGCAAGTATGCGGTCGGCGCCGAGATCAAGGCCGAAGACGTGTTCAGCGTCGGCCAGATGGTCGATGTCGCCGGCGTGACCAAGGGCAAGGGTTTCCAGGGCACGATCAAGCGCCACAATTTCACCATGGGTGATGCGACGCACGGCAACTCGCTGTCGCACCGCGCTCCCGGCTCCATCGGCCAGCGGCAGACGCCGGGCCGCGTGTTCCCGGGCAAGCGCATGGCCGGGCACATGGGCAGCGAGCGGCAGTCGGCAATGAACCTGGAAGTGGTCCAGATCGACGCCGAGCGGCATCTGATCGCGATCAAGGGTGCGGTGCCGGGCGCGCCCGGCGGCGACGTGATCATCCGTCCGGCAGCCAAGGCTTGAGGAGCGACGACATGGAACTGAATGTGATCGGCGCTTCTCCGATGGCGGTTTCGGAAGCGGTCTTCGGCAGCGAATTCCGCGAGGACCTCGTGCATCAGGTGGTGGTGGCCTATCAGGCCGCCGGTCGCGCCGGCACCAAGGCGCAGCTGTCGCGCGGCGAGCTTTCCGGCACCACCAAGAAGTTCAAGAAGCAGAAGGGCGGCGGTGCCCGCCACGGCGATTTTCGCGCCCCGATCTTCGTCGGCGGCGGCGTCACCTTTGCCGCCAAGCCGCGCAGTTTCGCGCAGAAGGTCAACCGCAAGATGTACCGCGGCGCCATGCGCGCGATTCTCGCCGAGCTCAACCGTCAGGGTCGGTTGAAGATCGTCGCCGATTTCGGGGTTGAGGCGCCGAAGACGCAGGCGCTGGTCGCGCGACTGTCCGCTCTCGAGGCATCGGGCCGTGTGCTGCTGGTGGACGAAGGCGTCAACGAGGCGCTCTACCTCGCCGCACGCAATCTGTCGAAAGTGAATGTCGTCGATGTTGCCGCGATGGACCCGGTCAGCCTCGTCGGTGCCGATCAGGTGGTGATGACCGTCAGCTCGGTGAAGAAGGTCGAGGAGTGGCTGGCATGAACAACGAACGCATCCTCAGTGTGCTGCGCGCGCCGCACGTGTCCGAAAAGGCCGCGCGGCTGCAGGAAATCAACCAGTACGTGTTCGAGGTGGCCGCTGACGCTACCAAGGCCGACATCAAGGCCGCGGTGGAGCAGATGTTCGACGTCAAGGTCGCGGCGGTCAACCTGGTCAACGTCAAGGGCAAGGTCAAGTCGTTCCGCTTTCGCGCCGGCCATCGGGCCGGGCTGCGCAAGGCCTACGTCCGCCTCGCCGCTGGCCAGACCATCGACATGATGGCCAAGGCCTAAGCCAGGAGCGCTACCGATGGCACTGATTACTCTCAAGCCCACCTCGCCCGGCCGTCGTTCGATGGTGCGCGTGGTCACACCGGGTCTGCACAAGGGCGCGCCGCTGGCGGCGCTGACCGAGGCGCAGAGCAATACCGGCGGTCGCAATCATTACGGACGCATCACCACGCGGCACCGCGGCGGCGGCCACAAGCAGCATTACCGCATCATCGACTTCAAGCGCGACAAGGAAGGCATCGCCTGCCGTGTCGAACGCCTCGAGTACGATCCCAACCGCACCGCGCACATCGCGCTGGTCTGCTACGCCGATGGCGAGCGCCGCTACATCATCGCGCCCAAGGGCGTGCAGGTGGGCGACCCGCTGGTGGCCGGTCGCGATGCGCCGATCAAGGTCGGCAACTCGCTGCCGCTGCGCAACATCCCGATCGGCACCACGGTGCATTGCGTCGAGATGAAGCCGGGTCGCGGCGCCCAGCTGGCGCGCAGCGCCGGCGCCTCGGTGCAGCTGATCGCGCGCGAACAGGGCTACGCCACGCTGCGCCTGCGTTCGGGCGAAATGCGCAAAGTGCCGGTGGAATGCCACGCGACCATCGGTGAAGTCGGCAATGCCGAGCACAGCCTGCGCAAGATCGGCAAGGCGGGCGCCAAGCGCTGGAAGGGCATCCGTCCGACCGTGCGCGGCGTGGCCATGAACCCGGTGGACCACCCCCTGGGTGGTGGCGAGGGCAAGACCTCCGGTGGCCGCCACCCGGTCTCGCCCTGGGGACAGCCCGAGGGCCGTACGCGCCTGCCCAAGGCGTCGGACGCACTCATTATTCGTCGTCGCCGCGGACGCGGCTCGCGGAGGTAGGTAGACCATGTCACGCAGCCTGAAGAAGGGCCCCTTCATCGACAGCCACCTTCTCAAGAAGGTGGACGCGATGAACGCGGCCAACGAGAAGAAGGTCATCAAGACCTGGAGCCGTCGCTCGACGGTGATCCCGGACATGGTGGGCCACACCTTCGCCGTGCACGACGGGCGCCGGCATGTGCCGGTCTTCGTCAACGAGTCCATGGTCGGCCACAAGTTGGGCGAGTTTGCACCGACGCGCACCTTCAAGTTCCACGCCGGCCAGGAAAAGACGGGGAGGCGCTAATGACCGGTCCCAAGACCAACGAGCGCCCGGGCACGCGCGCGACTCTGCGTGGCTATCACATGTCCGCGAGCAAGGCCCGCGTCGTGCTCAACCTGATCCGCGGCGAGGACGTGACGACCGCCCGCGAGATCCTCGCGGGCACGACCCGTGAGGCCGCCGACGTCATCGGCAAGGTGCTGGCCTCGGCCGTCGCCAACGCGGTCAACAACGACGAGATGTCCGCCGACGAGCTCTACGTCTCGGCCTGCTACGCCGACGAGGGCGTCACCATGAAGCGCTTCACGCCGCGCGCGCGAGGCCGCGCCGGCAAGATCCGCAAGCGCTCCTGTCACATCACCGTGATCGTCTCGCGACTCGACGACGAGCGCCTGGGCGTCCTGCGGGCCGCCCGCAGCGCGCAGGCCGCCGCGTCGCGCACGCGCCGCGTGGCCTCCTCGCGCCGCCGCGCCGACCAGACCGCGAGCCTGAACTCGCGCGAGACCCGCGCGGCCCAGGCCGAGGCCGAGGCCGCCGAGGCGCTCGCCCTCGAGGCCGAGAACACCGAGATCGCCTCCGAGGTCGAGATCGACGCGGATCAGATCGTGACCGACGAGACGGTCAGCGCGCAAGAGACGGACGTGGTCGAGTCGGCCGCGACTGACGAGACGGTGTCCGACGACGCCACTGAGGAGACGGACAAGTAATGGGCCAGAAGGTAAATCCCTACGGGTTCCGACTCGGCATCACGACGGACTGGAAGTCGCGCTGGTTCAAGGAGCGCGGCTACAAGGACCTCGTCATCGAGGACTGGAAGATTCGCGACTACCTGACGCGTCAGCTCGAGAGCGCGGCCGTGAGTCGCATCGAGATCGAGCGTAACTCGGACCGCATTCGCGTGGACATCCACACGGCGCGTCCCGGGATCGTGATCGGGCGCCGCGGCGGCGAGGCCGAGCGCCTGAAGAAGGAGCTCGAGCGCATCACCGGTCAGAAGAACAAGATCTCGCTCAACATCCAGGAGATCAAGCAGCCCGAGCTCGACGCCGCGCTGATCGCCCAGGGGATCTGCGATCAGCTGCTGCGCCGCGTGGCGTTTCGCCGCGCGATGAAGCGCGGAATCCAGACCGTGCAAAAGGCCGGGGCCCTGGGTGTGCGCATCCAGGCGTCCGGCCGTCTTGGCGGCGCGGAGATGTCGCGTCGCGAGTCGTACCACGAGGGTCGCGTGCCGTTGCACACCCTGCGCGCCGACATCGACTACGGATTCCGCGAGGCGCGCACCAACACCGGACGCATTGGCGTGAAGGTCTGGATCTACAAGGGCGACATCCTGCCCTACCAGCTCTCCAACGACGAGAAGATCGTGCGCGAGGCCGCCATGGCGGCCGGTGACGCGGTCCCCGCCGC
>JAJYMF010000209.1 GCA_021787175.1 Pseudomonadota bacterium
ACCGGTCCGGTCCGATCGGTTGAGTGCAGGTTCCGGGGGCGTGTGAATCGAGCGCCTTTGCGGCCCGATCACCGGCCTTGCGCCGGGACTGGTGCGCCCAGGGTGCGGGCGTATACTGATTTCGCGCATTCCGCGCGCCCGGCTCCGAGGTGAGCATCGCTTGGCCACGAACGCTGCTGTTTCGACCGCACGCCGCAACAAGTCCGCCGTTCCGACCGCCGCCCGCATGCGCGCGCTCGTGCTCGCCGCCCTCGACGAACTCAAGGCCCGCGAGGTCAAGGAGATCGACGTGCGCGGCAAGACCTCGATCACCGACCTGCTGGTGATCGCCTCCGGCACCTCCACCCGCCACGTCAAGTCGATCGCCGACGAGGTCGCGCGCGTCGCCCGGCATGCCGGCGCACCGCCGATCGGCATCGAAGGCGAGCGTGAGGCGGAATGGGTGCTGGTCGACCTGGGCGACATCGTGGTGCACGTGATGCTGCCGCGCATCCGCGAGTTCTACGGCCTCGAACGGCTGTGGACCCTGGGGCCGGACGCCGAGGCTGCGGCCGCGGGCTGAGCGATGCGCGCGCACCTGCTGGCGGTCGGCGAGCGCATGCCCGCCTGGGTGGCTGCCGGCTTCGAGGACTATCGCAAGCGGCTGGTGCATGAACTGCCGCTGGACCTGATCGAGATCCGTCCCGGCGTGCGCGGCAAGGGCCGCGTCCCGGCGCGCGCGATCGCCGACGAGGGCGCGGCGATGCTGGCGGCGCTGCCGCGCGATGCGCGGGTGATCGCGCTGGACGGCCGCGGCGCGGCCTGGAGCAGCGAAACGCTGGCGCAGAAGCTGGCCGGCTGGCGCATGCAGGGTCGCGATCTGGCGCTGCTGATCGGCGGCGCCGACGGGCTCGCCGAGTCAGCCTTGGCGCGCGCCGAGCTGCGCTGGTCGCTGGGTCCGCTGACGCTGCCGCACATGCTGGTGCGGGTGCTGGTCGCCGAGCAGCTCTATCGCGCGGCCAGCCTGCTGGCAGGGCATCCGTATCACCGCTGAATTATCATGCCGAGCTTGCTGGGCCGCAGAAGCATGACTGATGGCTGTTTTACGTCTGGCGCTTGCCCAATACGACTTCACGGTCGGCGCCGTGGCGGCCAATGCGGCACGCATGCGCGCACTGGCGGTCGAGGCGCGCGAACGCTGGGATGCCGCGCTGATCGCGTTTCCCGAGCTCGCGCTCTGCGGCTATCCGCCCGAGGACCTGCTGCTGCGGCCGAGCTTTCTCGAGGCCTGCGCGCACGAGCTTGACGCGCTGGCGGGCGGGCTCGCCGGCATCGCGGCGGTGGTCGGGCATCCGCATGCGCTGGGCGAGGTCTACAACGCGCTCAGCCTGCTCGACGGCGGGCGCGTCGCCTGCACGTATCACAAGCAGGCGCTGCCCAATTACACCGTGTTCGACGAGAAGCGCTACTTCCGCCCCGGCCATGCCACGCGCGTGGCGGTGGTGAAGGGTGTGCGGGTCGGGCTGCTGATCTGCGAGGACATCTGGCAGCCGGAACCCGCCGCGCGTGCGGCCAGTGCCGGCGCCGAGTTGCTGCTGGTGATCAACGCCTCGCCGTACGACGTGCGGCAGGCGGCGGAGCGCGAACGGGTGTTGGCGCTGCGCGCGCGCGAAAACAGCATCGCCATCGCCTACGTCAATCTGGTCGGCGGGCAGGATGATCTGCTGTTCGACGGCGGCTCGCTGCTGGTGCAGCCCGACGGCAGCATCGCCGCGCGCGCGCCCGCCTTCGTCGAGGCATTGCTGAACTGTGCCTTCGATCCGGTCACGCGCCACCTGAGCGCGATCGATTGGCCGGCCGCCGGAGACACCGGCACGCCGGCCACGCTGTATGCCGGTCTGGTGCGCGGCGTGCGCGATTATGTGCACAAGAACGGTTTTCGCAGCGTGCTGCTGGGGCTTTCCGGCGGCATCGATTCCGCGCTGACGCTGGCGGTCGCCGCGGACGCGCTGGGCGCCGACCGCGTCCACGCGGTGATGCTGCCCTCGCGCCATACCTCGCAGCTGTCGCTGCGCGAGGCCGAGGCGCAGGCGCGGCGTCTCGGCGTCGGCTATCAGGAGCTGCCGATCGAGCCGGCGTACGCCGCGCTCACCGGTACGCTGGCGCCGGCCTTCGCGGGCCGCGCGCCCGATGCGACCGAGGAAAATCTGCAGTCGCGCTGTCGCGGCGTGATGCTGATGGCGCTCAGCAACAAGCTCGGCCATCTGCTGCTGAGCACCGGCAACAAGAGCGAGATGGCGGTCGGCTACGCCACGCTCTACGGCGACATGTGCGGGGCCTACGCGCCGTTGAAGGACGTCTACAAGACCACGGTGTATGCGCTGGCGCGCTGGCGCAACGACCCGGAACCCGGGACCCGGGACCCGGGACCCGGAAGAGTACGGGGCGAGGTGATTCCAAGCGCGGTGATCGAGCGGGCACCTTCGGCGGAACTGCGCGCCGACCAGACCGACCAGGACGCGTTGCCTCCCTACGACACGCTGGACGCGATCCTCGAGCGTTTCATCGAGGGCGAGCAGTCGCAGTCCGAGATCGTCGCCGCCGGCTTCGACGCTGAAACCGTGCGCCGCGTGGTGCGGATGGTGCTGGCCAGCGAGTTCAAGCGCCGCCAGTCGGCGCCGGGTCCGCGCGTCAGCCGGCGCGCCTTCGGCCGCGAGCGGCGCTATCCGATCACCTCGGGCTGGCGTTAGTCGAGCAGGTCACGCACCGTCCGATCCCGTGCATGGACTGCGCTTGCGAGACCGCCGATGGCGACGATCGCTTCGGCGTCATTCCTGCTTGCGCCGGAACGACGAAGCTTGAAGCTCCATACCGAGTCGTTGCGAACCATCCCTGGTGCGTGGCACCGGCCCGGCCTTCCTTGGCCGGGCGCTCGCCGGCGCGCGCTGCCATTCAAGGCAGCGCGCGTCACGACCCGGCTCCCGCTCAGCCGCCGCCCATGAACGGGATCAGCCGCCACCACATCGACGGATGCGACGGCCACGTCTGCGGATCCTTGAAGTAGGGGTGGTTGGGGTAGTTGAGTTTGAGCACGCTGAGGCTGTCGTTGGCCAGGGTGGTCTCGCCCAGGGCCTGGTAGGCCTTGACCATCACCGCCAGCGCGTCGCCGGTCTGCGGCGCCTGCTGGTAGTGCTCGATGATGTACTGCGCGCGGTCCAGCGCCGCGACGTAGACCTTGCGGCGCAGGTAGTACTCGGCGATGTTCAGCTCGAACTGGGCCAGCCCGTTGCGCAGCCAGATCATGCGCTGGCGCGCATCCGGTGCATACTTGCTGCCGGGGTAGCGCTGCAGCAGCTGGCTGAAGTCGTCGAACGACTGCACCGCGTAACCCTGGTCGCGCCGCGAGCGGTCCTGCGCGAACAGCTGCACCAGCATGCCGCCGCTGCGGTTGAAGTTGATCAGGCCGCGCAGGTAGTAGGCGTAGTCGATGTGCTTGGCGGCCGGATAGGTCTTGATGAAGCGGTTGATGGTGGAATAGGCGTCGTCGGGATTGTCGTTCTTGTACTGGGCGTAGGCCAGTTCCAGCTGCGACTGCTCGGTGTAGGGGCCGAACGGAAAGCGCGCGATCAGGCGCTCGTAAAGTTTCTCGGCGCCGCCATAATTGCCGCGATGCAGGGCCGTCTGCGCCTGCGCGTAGAGCTGTTCGACCGTCATCTGGTCGGGGTTTTCGCGCTTGCCGCCAAACAGCGCGCAGGCCGGCAGCAGCAGCATCATTGCGAGGAGAGGTAGCAGCTTGGTAAGGCGCATCGATCGGGACCGGACGGCTGGCAAAGCCGGCATCATAGCGGAAAGGCGGATTCGCCCGGCGTTAAGCGCACCGCGCGCCGCGGGGCGCGGCCGGTGAGCGCGCTCCGCCACGCCCATCTGCCGCTGCAGGCCGCGGGACTGCGCCTCGATCAGGCCCTGGCCGAGCTGTTTCCGGATTACTCGCGCACGCGGCTGACGGCATGGCTGCGAGCGGGTGCCGTGCGTGTCGACGGCGCGCTGGCCATGCCGCGCCTGCGTGTGCGCGGCGGCGAGCTGGTCAGCGTCGACGTGCCGGAGGAGCAGGCCGTGCCGCTGGCGCCGGAGCCGATCGCGCTGGATCTGCGTCACGCCGATGCCGATCTGCTGGTGCTGGTCAAGCCGGCGGGCCTGGTGGTGCATCCCGGCGCCGGCAATCCGGCCGGCACGCTGCAGAATGCCCTGCTGCATTTCGATCCCGGATTGGCCGCCCTGCCGCGCGCAGGCATCGTGCACCGGCTGGACAAGGACACTTCGGGGCTGATGGTCGTGGCGCGCTCGTTGCGCGCGCACACCGCGTTGACGGCGATGATCGCCGCGCGCGAGATCAGCCGCCAGTACGCGGCGATCGTGCGCGGCACGTTGATCGCCGGCGGCGAGGTGCGTGCCGCGATCGGCCGCCATCCGCAGGATCGCCAGCGGCAGGCGGTGCGCGAGGGCGGGGCCGGCAAGCCGGCGCTGACGCACTACCGCGTGCGCGAGCGTTTTCGTGCCCACACCCTGCTGCAGTGCAATCTGGAAACCGGACGCACGCATCAGATCCGCGTGCACATGGCGCATCTCGGTCATCCGCTGGTCGGTGATCCGCTCTACGGTGGCGGCCTGAAGCTGCCGCGCGGCGCCAGCCCGGCGCTGATCGCGGCGCTGCGCGGCTTCGGTCGCCAGGCCCTGCATGCCGAGCGGCTGGCGCTTGCACATCCCGTCAGCGGCGAGCCGCTGCGGTTCGAGGCCGCGCCGCCGGCGGATTTTCTCGATCTGCTGGCGGTGCTGCGCGTCGACGCGGCGGCCGATGCCGGCTGAGCGCGACCGGTCGGGCCTGCTGTGGCCGGAGTGGCCGGCACCGCCCGGCGTGCGGTCCGCGGTGACCACGCGCTTTGCTGCCGGCAGTTCACGGGGGACTTTCGCGCGCTGCAACCTCGGCCTGCGCAGCGGCGAGGCACCGGAGACGGTGCTGGCCAATCGCGCTGCGTTGCGCGCCGCGCTGACGCTGCAGCGGGAGCCGTTGTGGCTGCGGCAGGTTCACGGCCGCGCTGTAGTCGATGCGGGCGCAGTCGCGACCGGCGTCGAGCCGACCGCCGATGCCTCGATCGCCCGCACCGCAGGTCACGTGCTGGCCGTGTTGACCGCCGACTGCCTGCCGGTGCTGTTCGCCGCTGCCGATGGCAGCGCAGTCGCCACGGCCCACGCCGGCTGGCGCGGGTTGGCGGCCGGCGTCCTGGAGGCGACGATCGCCACTCTGCGCACGCCCCCGGCACGTTTGCTGGCATGGCTGGGACCTTGCATCGGCGCCGTATCCTACGAGGTCGGCGTCGAGGTGCACACGGCGTTCGTCGATGCGGATGCCGGTGCGATGGCGGCGTTCGCTTCCACACGACCCGGCCACTGGACCTGCGATCTCGCGGTGCTGGCGCGGCGCCGGCTGCATCAGGCGGGCGTGACGCAGATTTTCGGTGGCGGTTTTGATACCCGCACCGATCCGCGCTTTTATTCCTATCGCCGCGATGGTGTCGCCAGTGGCCGCTTTGCCAGCCTGATCTGGATCCAGTGAGCGTGCCCCAAATGCAAACGCCGGCAGTGAGCCGGCGTTTGCGGACCGCGATGCCGCAGGAATTACTTGATCAGCAGATCCTTGTCTTTCTTGCCGGCCGCCAGCGCGTCGACGAACCAGCGCGGGCGCTTGCCGCGGCCGGACCAGGTCTGCGCCGGATTGCCCGGATTGCGGAACTTGGGGGCGACGGTGCCCAGCTTGCGGCCGCGACGGCCACCGCGAGCGGGAAACACGTCGTCCATGCTGAAACCTTCCTTCTTCACCATCTGCTCGATGCGAGCGCGCAGATCGGAGATTTTCTCCTTGACGAGTTCGCCCTGGCGATTCTTGGCTTTTTCGATCAGGTCGAGCAGCTGGTTGTGGTTGAGGGTCTTCAAGTCGATGGCCATGGTTGTGCTCCAGTGGGGGTCTTGGGCAGTGGAATAAACACCGGCAGCGCACGGGCTACTGCGGCCGCCGTGGCGGTATTCTGCCCCGGCAATGATCAAAAGAAAATCCCCCAGTGCCCAATACCGCCGAAAGTCATGCGCTTTCGGCGGGCAATGGCGACGGGTTTAACCTTGAATTGACATGTTATTGCCGCCGCCGATCAGCGCAAGCAGGGCGTCGCGGCCCAGCGCGCGGTTTTCGCTTTCGCCGCGGGCACGATATTCGAAGGTGCCGGCGGCGAGTCCGCGCTCGCTGACGACGATACGATGCGGAATGCCGATCAGCTCGATATCCGCAAACATCGACCCGGGACGCAGGCCGCGATCATCGAGTACGGTTTCGATGCCGCGCGCGTTCAGATCGGCGTAAAGCGATTCCGCCGCGGCGGTGACGGCGGGGTCGCTCTTGGGATTGATCGGGCAGACGGCCACGTGCCACGGTGCCATCGCCGGGGGCCAGAGGATGCCGGCCGCATCGTGATTCTGCTCGATCGCGGCGGCGACGATGCGGCTGACGCCGATGCCGTAGCAGCCCATGGTCATCACCTGCGTCTGTCCGGTTTCGTCGAGCACCGCGGCGCCCATCGCCTGCGCGTAGCTGCGGCCCAGCTGGAACACGTGGCCGACCTCGATGCCGCGGGCGATCGCCAGCGTGCCGCAGCCGTCGGGCGACGGGTCGCCGGCGACGACCTTGCGCAGGTCGACGATGCGGGTGATGCGCGCGTCGCGGTCCCAGTTGGCGCCGGTGTAGTGAGTGCCCTCGGCATTGCCGCCGCAGACGAAGTCGGCCAGCGCCGCCGCGCTGCGGTCGACGATCACCGGGATGTTCCCGGCCAGTCCGACCGGTCCCAGAAAGCCGGGCCGTGTGCCGGTGGCGGCGACGATCTCGGCCTCGCTCGCCAGCACCGATTCGCCCGGCAGCTCGTCCAGCTTGGCCGCCTTGATCTCGTTGATCTCGTGATCGCCGCGCACGCACAGCGCGACCAGACCGTCGCGGCCGCGCACCAGCAGAGTCTTGACGCACTGTGCGGGCGCAACGCCGAGCAGGCCGGCCGCCTCGGCGATGGTTTTCTGGGTCGGCGTGGCGACCCGCGTCAGTGCGGCGGCAGGGGCGGGCCGCGGCGCGGCCGGCGCCAGGGCTTCGGCCAGTTCGACATTGGCGGCGAAATCCGACGCATCGGAAAACGCGATCGCGTCTTCGCCGGAGTCGGCCAGCACGTGAAACTCGTGGCTGGCATTGCCGCCGATGGCGCCGGTATCGGCCTGCACGGCGCGAAAGCGCAGACCCAACCGGGTGAAGACACGCGTATAGGCGTCGAACATGTTCCGGTATTCGCGCGCCAGGCAATCGGCGGTCAGATGAAACGAATAGGCATCTTTCATCAGGAATTCGCGCGCCCGCATCACGCCGAAGCGCGGGCGGATCTCGTCGCGGAATTTGGTCTGGATCTGGAAGAAAGTGACCGGCAGCTGGCGGTAGCTTTTCAGTTCGTGGCGGGCAAAGTCGGTGATCACTTCCTCATGCGTCGGGCCATAACAGTATTCCTGCTCCTTGCGGTCTTTCAGCTTGAGCAGCTGACCGCCGAATTTCTGCCAGCGTCCGGTTTCGTCCCACAGCTCGCGCGGCTGCACCGAGGGCATCAGCAGCTCGATCGCACCGGCGCGCTGCATCTCCTCGCGCACCACCACCTCGACCTTGCGCAGCACGCGCAGGCCCAGCGGCGTCCAGGTGAAGATGCCGGCGGCCAGCTTGCGGATCATGCCCGCGCGCAGCATCAGCCGGTGGCTGACGATTTCGGCGTCGGAGGGAGTTTCCTTGACGGTGGCAAGGTGGAAACGGCTGAGGCGCATGGACGGATTCCGCGAAGTGAGGCGGAATTGTAATGGCGGTGCGTGCGCCCGCGCGCGGCGGCGTGGCATCCGCGCGCAGAGAAGGCCCGCGGATCAGCCGCCGCAGTACTGCTGCAACTGCTGCTGGGTGTCGACCATCTCCCGGGTCCGCTGTTTCTCCGAAACCAGCTGTTTCTGGCCCTTGGCGTTGTCCACGGTCAGCGGCTGGCTGCCCTTGAGCAGGGTGTAGTTCTGGCGCAGCTGGGCGCAGAGCTTGGCGCGGTTTTCGGGGTTGTCGGCGACGGTCCGGGCGCTGGCGGGTGACGCGCCGCCATCGGCGGGCGACGATGCCGGCGTCGCCGGGGATGCGGACGTCGCGGCAGCCGGTGCAGCCCCGCCGTTCAGCGACATGTGCATGTTCTTGTACTGCACCCCCTGCGGGGGCGGCACGTCGGAGTAATGCACCACGCCCTTGGCGTCGGTCCATTTGTAGACCTGGGCCGAGGCCATCGGTACGACCAGCAGCAGCGCGAGCAGGATGTACGTACGGCGCATGGGAGCACTCCCGGGCAGGGCGGACGGCGCCGACTTTACCAGCGCCGCCCGCTGCGTGGTTGCGCGCCGGCTCACGTCCTGCGGGCGGCAAGGCCGCGCGGTTCGCGGGTCCGGCTGCAGCGTGGCCTTGGTTTACACTCGCCGCAACGCCAGTCCGGGACGATCATGAACGCTTCCCCTCCCACGCCGGCACGCCCGCGGCGCGGCATTTACCTGCTGCCGAACCTGTTCACCACCGGCGCGCTGTTTGCGGGCTTCTACGCGATCATCGCCGCGATCGGCGGTCACTACACCGACGCCGTGGTGGCGGTGTTCGTCGCCGGCGTGCTCGACGGCCTCGATGGCCGCGTGGCGCGTCTGACCGGCACGCAGAGCGAGTTCGGCGTGCAGTACGACTCGCTGTCGGACCTGATCAGCTTCGGGCTGGCGCCGTCGCTGGTGCTGTACACGTGGTCGCTGGCGCATCTGCAGGCCTACGGGCCGGTGTGGGGCAAGGTCGGCTGGACCGCGGCGTTCCTGTATGCCGCCTGCGCCGCGCTGCGGCTGGCGCGCTTCAACACCCAGGTCGGCATGGCCGACAAGCGCTACTTCCAGGGCCTGGCCAGTCCGGCGGCGGCAGGGCTGGCGATGAGCTACGTCTGGGGCGCCGAGACGCTGGGACTCGACGGCCGCGAACTGGTGTTCGTCACGCCCTTCATCGCCGTCGGCGCCGGTCTGCTGATGGTCAGCCGCATCCGCTACTTCAGCTTCAAAAGCTGGCCGGTCAGCGATCGCGTGCCGTTCGTGACGATCCTGGTCGTGCTGCTGGTGCTGGTCGGGCTGGCACTGGACCCGCCGCGCGTGCTGTTCGGCATCGCCGTGCTGTATGTGTTGTCCGGACCGGTGCTGACGCTGTGGGGCCGTGCCGCCGCGCGCCGTCGCCAGCGCCGTCCCGCCGTCCCGCCTGCCGACTGATGCCATGACTGCCGCCGGCGCCCGTCCACTCGATGCCGTGGCTCGCGATCGCGTGCTGCGGGCGCTGGGTGTGATGCCGATGACGCTGCGTGTGCCGCGGCGTTCGCCGGCATCGATCCCGCCATCGGTTGCGTCGGCACCGCCGCCTGCCGCCGCCGATGAGCGCATCGCCCTGTTGCTGTTGCTGCCTGCGGGCACCGCCGCCGATGCGCGCCAGCACGCACTGCTGCGCGCGGCCGTCGCCTGCCTGCCGACACCGGTGCAGCGAGCGCCGTGGCTGGAGGTCGATGCCGCCGTGCCGCCGCCGCGCGCGCGGGCCTATCTCGCTTTCGGCCACGAGGCGCTGCAGACATTGGGCCGCACGCTCAGCGCGGCCGAGCAGCAGGCCGCCTGCGTGGTCGGCGTCGATGCGCCCGCGCTGCTGCTGGCCGAACCGGCGCGCAAACGCAGCCTGTGGCGCGCGCTGAAAACCCTGCGCCATGCATTGGCGGAGGCCGGCTGACATGGTGGCCGTGGTCGCCCCGCAGTCACCGCAGCTGCGGCCGATGCGCCGCGACGACCTCACCGCGGTCGCGCAGATCGAGGCGCGCGCCTACGAGTTTCCGTGGACGCTCGGCATCTTCCGCGACTGTCTCAACGCCGGTTACGCCTGCTGGGTGCTCGAACAGCAGGGCCGCATGATCGGCTACGGCGTGCTGTCGGTCGCCGCCCAGGAGGCGCACGTGCTCAATGTCTGCGTGGCGCCGGCCGAGCAGGGTTGCGGCCACGGCCGCCGCCTGCTGCGGCGGCTGGTGGATCTGGCACGCTGGCACGGCGCCAGGCGCGTGTTCCTGGAAGTGAGGCCGAGCAACGTGCGCGCGGTCGCAATCTACCGCCGCGCCGGTTTCGTCGAGATCGGCCGCCGCCCCAACTACTACCCGGCGCGGCGCGCACGCGAGGACGCTATCGTGATGGCGTTCGATCTGCTGCCGGCGACGGACGGCGAGCCGCCCGAGGATTGACCTGAGGAAGGCCTGAACTTGTTCCCTAGCCGCCCAGCCGCGCCGCCTGCTCGCGCAGCGCCGCGAGCTGCGCGCTCCAGTCGGTCAGCCGCTGGCGCTCCTGCTCGACCACCGCCGCCGGCGCGTGGGCGACAAACGTGGCGCTGCCCAGCTTGGCCCGGCACTTGGCGATCTCGCCCTCGACGCGTTTGATCTCCTTGCCCACGCGCGCGCGTTCGGCGTCGAGGTCGATCAGGCCGGCGAGGGGAATCAGCAGTTTTGCGCCCTGGAACGGAACCCCCGCGGCAGCCGGTGCCGGCTCGCCCGCGCCCAGGTGCCGGATGGAATCGATGCGGCACAGTGCGCACAGCATGGGTTCGATGTCGCTGAAAAGTTTCGGGTCGATCAAACCACCTTCGATCAGCAGCGGCACCTGGCGGTTGGGTGCCAGCCCCAGCTGGCTGCGGATGCTGCGCAGTTTCTCCACGGCCTCGATCAGAAACGTGATCCTGCTGGTCTCGAGGGTGGACGCGGTCGCCTTGAAACGAGCCTGTTCCTCGATGCTCATCACCGCCGAGGACTCCAGCACCTCAGGGTAAGCGCGGGCGAGGATGCTCGACTGCGCAAGCCCCAGTCGCGGCGCGACTTCCTGCCAGATCTCTTCGGTGACAAAAGGCGTGATCGGGTGCAGCGCGCGCAGGATGCTTTCGAGAATGTACAGCAGGGTGTGGCGCGTGGACTGTGCAGCTGCTTCATCGTCGCCATGGAGCGCCAGCTTGGCCAGTTCGACGAACCAGTCGCAATAGTCGTTCCAGACGAACTGATAGAGATGATGTGCAACGAGATCGAATCGATAGTTGCGAAACTCTCTTGTGACAAGCTCCATCGTCCACCAGAAGCGCTGGTGGATCCATTTCTCGGCCAACGTGATCCGCGCCGGCTCGCCTGCGGCGATGAACCCCACGGTGTTCATCAGCACGAAGCGCGCGGCGTTCCACAGCTTGTTGCAGAAGTTCCTGTAGCCCTCGGCGCGCCTGAGGTCGAAGTTGATGGTGCGCCCGTGCGTGGCCAGCGCGGCGAAGGTGAAACGCAGCGCATCGGTGCCGACCGCCTTGATGCCCTCGGGGTACTCCTTGCGGATGCGCTTCTCGACCCTGGCGCGCACCTGCGGGAGCAGCAGGCTGGCGGTGGACTTGGCGACCAGCGCTTCGAGCTCGATGCCGTCGATCAGGTCCAGCGGGTCAAGCGTGTTGCCCTTGGACTTGGACATCTTCTGACCTTCGGCGTCGCGCACGATGGCGTTGATGTACACCTCGCGGAAGGGCACGCGGTCGGCCAATGCCTGTCGTTCCGGTGTGTACGTGCCATCCGGATTGCGGCCGACGAAATAGATCGGAA